>JAUSJG010000008.1 GCA_030647555.1 bacterium
GTTTCCGCCTTCAGGCGGACCCGC
Organism: bacterium; assembly: GCA_030647555.1. Classification (NCBI taxonomy): domain Bacteria; species bacterium. The sequence goes on from JAUSJG010000008.1 coordinate 25, forward strand.
CGATGTGGCGGGCGATACCAATGAGATGCAAATTTAAAAAGCGAATAGTACAATAATAACTAAGGGCGCATAGCTCAGTGGTAGAGCGTTGCATTCACATTGCAAAGGTCGAAGGTTCGATACCTTCTGCGCCCACTCGAGATTTGTTTCGCTTTGCGAAACCATATTACCCGCGAAGCAAATTATTCTAATGTAATTAACAGACTTCACAATCATGGCAACAATTCACAAAAAAGTTTGGTCGGAATATTTTGAACAGATTATTGCGGGCAAGAAAAAATTTGAGTTGCGTCTGGCGGATTTTGAAGTGAATGAAGGCGACACTTTGGTTTTGGAGGAGTGGGATAAAGATAAAAAAGAGTATACTGGACGAAAAATTGAAGTTGTCGCAACCTATATTATTAAAACCAAGAGTCAAACTTTTTGGTCGGTGGAAGAAGTTGAAAAATACGGGTTTCAGGTTATTCAATTTGAACCAAAAGGCGGTAAAAATAAAGACTGGTCGGAGTATTTTCGGATCACAGGAAACAATCCGCCTTCAAAACTTCTCGTTAAATCCCTAGGATATGTTGCCCAAAAGAGTAAGGCAATTGATGTTGGCGGAGGTGCATTGAAAGATACACGATATTTGTTAGAGCAGGGTTTTGATGTAACCGTAGTTGATAAATCAGATTTAATAACAAAAGAAGCGGAGGCGATAAAATCCGATAATCTTCATTATTTTGTCTCATCTTTTGAGGATTTTGATTTTCCCAAAAACGAATACGATATCGCTTCTGCCATGTATGCTTTGCCATTTAATCCGCCGGAAAGTTTTGACGTTGTTTTTGCAAAAATCAAAGGTTCATTAGTAAAAGGTGGGATATTTTGCGGGCAGTTTTTCGGTGTTCATGATGAATGGAGTAATGATAAAAAGATGACTTTTCACACCAAAGAACAGGTCGAAAAATTGCTTTCCGACATGGAAGTTATTTTGTTTGACGAAGAAGAAAAAGACGACAAAACCGCCAACGGCACGTCAAAGCATTGGCATATTTTTCACTTTATTGTCAGGAAGTTATAGTGTTATAATAAGTTCATGAACTACAGCCAAAAGTCAAATTATCAAGCGTAGTTAATATTTTGTTATGATTGAAAAAGAAGGTGAAACAGTTATGAATAAGGAGACAATAACAAGTGACCCGCATGAGTTGAAAACACTCGATTATTTAAGCATGGAACGTCTTAATGAAATAAAAAATAAACTAGCTAATTTTGACGGATTAGGTGGTCAAGATGTGAAGTCGCAGACAGAAGTAGTTCGGCAACAATATGCTCGTTTATCCGGAGGAATGAGCTTATCTACAGAGTCTCAACGGCAACTTGATTTAAAAATGCAAAATGAAGTTGCTACGTTGCAAGAGCGGGGCTTGGAAAAACGGGAACAATTTGTTGATTTACAGATTGAGAAGGTGGTTTTAGAAAATTCGCTTGGCGTACCTCTTAGGCAAGAAAAAGTGTCTGCTCGTCCAGGAATAGTTTTTGAAAATAGTGCCGTTCTCTCTCCATATGGAAGCGGTGATTTTATTGGTTCTTTATATATTGGTGGAGCCGTGGTTGAAGGGTTACCTCTTTGCGTAAAAGCGACAAGGGGAATGGGAAGAGCAGTCTTTATTGAGGGAAGGACGCAATTAGAAGGTCGGGACTATAACTTTATTCAGTGGAAAGGTGTTGATTCTCTTGTTGGTGGAGGAATAGAGCAAAATCTCGCCGAAGCGGACGGTAGTGTCGATTATATTGTTGGTGAAAAGGTAGATTTTTCGCCGTTAATGATGATTAAGTTTCCGGGTGGCAAGGAGTCGGTGAGATTTCGCGGTACATCATTTTACAAAAATCTTTTGCGTGAGGCTGAAAAGAGCAAGCAGTTCGAACAATATGGTCTGCGGATGCCCAAAATTTTAAAAACAATAAAGTTTTCCCGGGAATTCTGTCAAGAACACAATTTGCCAGTGCCGGAAAATGATGAAGAAGGAGATTCGAACGGTGAGATGCTGAAGGATTTTGTCGAACGTCAAGATGTTGTTATGGGTGATAAACAAAAAGAAATAATACTTTTATCTTATGAAGCGAAAAAACATAATAAAGGTTTTGTTTTAGGACAAAGTATTAGGGCTTTTCGTAACGTTTGGCGCGTGGATGACGCTGAAAAGTTGCGCGGAGATAAAGAGGGGCTCGCGCAGATTATCGAAACTTCAAAAAAGATACTATCGGAAGAATTTGGACGAGAATTGGGGGATAGGGAGTTTGTTGAAGAGTTTGCAAAATTGCTTGGTCAACAAGTTGCTATACTTCTTGAAAATCGATTAGTGCAAGGCGCAATGCGAGACCACAAACAAGACATTACATTTGCCGCGGAAATTTGTGATTTTGATGGTGCTTATAATGTGGATGAGTATTTGGCAGATCCTAATAATGAACCGCAATGGTTAAAAGATGGTCAAGGCACGAGAGAAGATTGGATAAAAGAGCGAGAGTTGAAGTTGTACAGGCAGATTTTGCTTGTTGGTGCCCACTTAAAACCCATTATTGGGACAATGGAAGAATTGGGAAGAGGTGATTTTTCAGAAGAAGTTATTAGTCAGTTTATTGACGGAATTGCAAGTAATCTATCTGAAGAAAAAAAGAAGCAACTCGAGCAGTTTTTAGTGGAAAATCAAAATAAAATAGAGACGGAATATGATAAGAAAATGCAAAATATCGAAGATATTGTTGGAGATTCGGAAGTGGCACGTAGAAATTTTGCGGGATATAAGTTGTATTTCGAGGATATTTGTGCTAAATTACTGCAAAGCATACAAGGTAAAAAATAATTAATTTATTTTTAAGACATGCAATTTTATGTCAGAACGTGCTCCAAGGGTATTACCAATTGAGCCGGAAGAAACCGGGATGATAAAACGAAACTTAGAAGATGGTGAGTTAAGAGAGAGGCCTTTTGGGGAGGATGTTTTGCGGGTCATACGCAATAGTGGGTCATTTAGAGCAAACGTCGTAGCGATTCCTCCCTTTTTCAAAGGGAGGTGAGGAGGGATTGTAAAAATAAGAACATCTCAACTTCTTAACTTAATCCACCCTCGCCCTTTGCTCATCAGAGTAACACCGCCGAAGCGCGTGCAACTTTGAAAAAGGAGGGGGACAACGACGTCGTTTTCTTTAATGTTGCGATAATTCTGTTTTGTTGGTATCCCACTATTGCGTATGACCCTGTTTTGCAGGCTTCACTTGGGTTGGTGGAAAAATTACAAGGTCCAGAGTTTCAGAAAGCTTATGCAGATAGTCTTGCATATGGCTGGAGATATAAAATGAATTTTTCCACCTCTAAAAGAGATGAAAAATTTATAAAACAGATGACGTCGGGCGAATTGGATATGACAAACAGAGGATTTGGTCTGTTATATACAGTGATTGATAGGATGAAAGAGAAAATTAGTCGTGGTCTTGTTTCTCTGGATAACATGAAGGATTTGCAAAAAATGGCAACAGAGAAGCAAAGAGGAAGTGGTGAGACCTATAATGAAGGAATTATGGTAGAAACTCTTACAAATTGGCTCACTAGTTTTAAACAAGAGCAAATTGATCCAAAAAAAGTTGATGCAGAATTTTTAAGTGTTTTGTGTAGGGATATATATCAGATGATGTACAAAATTAATGAGCATGGTAACGCTAGAAAATTTGTTGATAACCCACGACAATTCAACGATGCGGCAATTGATTTAGATCGTGCCTATCAAGTAATAAAAGATGTTTCACGGAGTAATTACAAATTATAGATATCTCAAAATATTGGTATTGTATAAATAGCGCATTCTTGTTTGTGTTATAATATCCGTATGAACTACAGTCAAATTTTAAGGCGTAGCTGGGAGATTCTTAAAAACAACAAGTTTTTGTGGGGATTGGGGATCCTCGCAGGATTAGTGTCGGGTGGCGGGGGAATACCTTCTTTTAATTTTCCTTCTAGTTATCAATCTGCTCAACCTACGCCTGCTGTAATTGAAACTTTGCCGACAACTAGTCCAGTAAATCAAAACATGGATCTTTCAATGGCAAGTGCTGGGCGCATTTTGGGGGATGCTGTACAGAAAAGTAAGTGCATAACTCGCGATTTGGGTGATAAATCCTTGGGTGACAAGTGTGGTAATGGACCAGTTCTTACTTCAGCGGTGATTACAATAATCGGTTTGTGTGTATTGCTAGGTATTGTTGTCGGACTAATAATTCTGTATTTTGGTACTTCCGCCAGAGCGGGGTTGATATTGGCTGTGGATAAGTTAGAAACAACGGGTGAAAAAATGGGTTTCAAAAAAGCGCTCAATGAAGGAAAAAAGTATTTTTGGCGTATTTTTGGCGCGGGGTTGTTGTACTCGGCTTATGTCCTGTTTTTTTTGGCGATTTGCGGGGCACTGATTGGTATCGCGATATTGCTAAATAACACGGTTTCAACCGTTGTGATTGTGCTGATTGGCGTAGTTTTGTTTATCGCATTTTTGGTGTCATGCCTATATTTAGGGGTACTTTATTTGTTTATCGCGCAAATCATTGTTTTGGGAAATTTTGGTCCGATTGAGGCGTTAAAGAAAGCGCATCTTTTGGTGAAGAGTCAGTGGCGTGATGTGCTAATTAGCTGGATTATTATGATTGGAATCGGTTTTGCGATGGGACTAGTGATTGTTCTTTCCTTGTTGATTGTCGGCACAATTTTGGCACTTGTCGGATTTGGTATTTATGGATTGGCGGGTGTAGTTGGCGCGGTAATTTTTGGGATTATTTTTGGAACTATTTTGTTTGTCGTTTTATTTATTATTAGAGGTTTTGTCACCGCGTATATGTCGATTTTTACCACTTTGGTTTATCGTGCGCTATACTATATTCAAGCTCAAAAATTTATTAATTAATTTTTAATAACAAAACGATGGAAAATAATCAAGAGCAAGTTCCGGTACAGCCACCTGTTACCGCGCAAGTGCCAGTTGGGGTTAATCCGGCAGGCGCAAGTGGTGTTGATGGTCCAAACGGACCGTTTCCCGCGGAATTAAATCATTGGAATTGGGGAGCATTTCTTTTGAGCTGGATTTGGGCGATTGGTAACCAGGTTTGGATTGGATTACTAGTTTTGCTTTCATTTATTCCTGTTATCGGGGGAATTATCGCTTTAGTGATGGTGATAATGTTGGGTATCAAGGGTAACGAATGGGCCTGGAAAGCGAAGAAATGGGATAGCGTTGAACATTTCAAAACAGTGCAGAAAAAGTGGGCAAAGTGGGGAGTCATTCTTGCTATTGTTGGTGTTGTTATTGCAATTTTGATGGCCGTTGCCATGATGTTTTTGGTGGCGAAAGTGGCAACGGATGAGCCAAGTCGCGTTCAGCAATACAATGTAAATATTCCGGAGTAATAACAGTAAAAAAGTAATTGTAATATCAGTTAAATTTAGACGAGTTCGGACATTAAAACAGTTCTGTCTGCGGAAGGAACAGTTTTAATGTCCGAACTCGTTTATTTTGAGGAAATTTTAGCATTCGCCATTTTCTATATTTAGCTTTATTCTTTTTCTATGACCGAAAATACATTGCAGCCAAATGAAGGCAAAAAATTGGAAAAAGTTGTGGCGGGGGTAAATTATCTTCGTTTTCCGATTAAAACTCACGTCGTAAAACCAACGGATGATATTGAAGCGGTTGTAAAACAGTATTTGGCTCACCTGCTTCAGACGGGTGACATGGTGGCGATTTCGGAAAAAGTGGTGGCGATTACCCAGGGTCGTTCATATCCAATTAAGGATATTAAGCCGTCCTGGCTGGCAAAATTGTTGGTAAAATTTGTTTTTAAACCAAAGTGGGGAATCGGATTGGGAAGTCCGTGGACAATGGAATTGGCTCTGCGTGAGGCGGGGGCACCACGTATTCTTTTCGCCGCCCTTGCTTCGGCTATTACAAAACCGTTTGGCGTGCGCGGTGTGTTTTACCGCGTGGCCGGGAAAAATATCAACGCGATTGATGGCCCAACGCCTTACACACTTCCGCCCTACAACGAATACGCAAAATTAGCACCGAAGGATCCGGAAAATGTCGCACAAAAGTTAGCCGAATTGCTAAAAGTTGGCGTAGCGATTATCGATGCTAATGATATTGGTGTGCAAGTGTTGGGTGCTTCAGAGGGAATGAACATAGAGCTAATTCGTGAACTATTTAAAGACAATCCACTGGGACAGACAACAGAGCAAACACCACTTTGTATAATTAGAAAGTGTTGAAGTAGACAAATTAAGTAAATAACTACCGACCAGGGTTGAACCTTGGACAAGACTGTCCAAGGTTCAACCCTGGTTTGCGTGGCTTTGATTACCCGTTCCCTTGAAAAGGGGAACTTTTTGGTGTATATTGGTTGTAGGTGGAAAAAAGTGGGGAAAAGTGGGGAAAACAGTGGATAACTTTTCAAAAGCCAAGATGTTTATCGGCGAATATCACCATAGTATTGATGAAAAAGGACGTTTGGCTCTTCCAACAAAGTTTCGGAAGGAATTGGCACAGGGAATCGTGGTAACCCGTGGATTAGACCATTGTTTGTTCGTTTACACCCAAGCGATGTGGGAAAAAATGGCCGGTAGAATTGGCAATTTGCCCATGAATCAAAAGAACAATCGTGCGTTTGCCCGTTTGATGTTGGCCGGTGCGATGGATAGCAAAATTGACGGTCAGGGCAGAGTGGTGTTGCCGGATTATTTGAGAACGTTTGGCGGGTTAACAAAGAATGTGGTGGTGGCCGGTGTGCAAGATCGTCTGGAAATTTGGGACGAAGCCGAATGGGCCAGATACACCAAGGATGCGGAACAGCACAGCGAGGAAATTGCTGAAGCAATCGAGCTCTTTCAAAACGAAGTATAAAAATATAAACAATGGCGTTAGATCTTAATACGCAAAGTTTGGGTCGCACTGACCGTATCTTGCATCAACCGATATTTTTGCAAGAAATCCTTAAGTCTTTGGTTCAACCAAAGGCGCGTTACGTTGATGGCACTTTGGGGGACGGGGGACACGCCAAAGCTCTGCTTACCGCGAGCGATGAATCATCAAAATTGATTGGTATCGACTTGGATACGGAAGGACAAGTGCGTGCCAAAAAAGAACTCGTAGCATTTGGCGACCGCGTGTTATTTGCACACAACACGTTTGCGAATGTGGACGAAGTGGTTAAGCAGGTGGGCTGGGGGTTCGCGACGGGAATTCTTTTCGACTTGGGAATGTCAACTCATCATCTCCAAGCCGAACGAGGTTTCTCTTTCAAAAATCAAGGAGCATTGGATATGCAGTTTGATCCCACGGGGACGATCGCGCTTCCGGAACCGACGGCGATTTATCTAAAACGAATCGCGCGAAAAATTCCAGCTTATACCGCGAAGGATTTGCTGAATAATTTGCACGAGGATGAATTGGCAGAATTGATTCAAAGCTACGGCGAAGAAGCATTCTCCGAACGGATTGCTGCGGGAATTGTGCAAGAGCGCCGTAACGGCGATATCGATTCCGTTCCGCAGTTGGTCCAAATTGTCTTGCGAGCCTATCCCGGAGGAAAGAGACACGGGCGTATCCATATTGCGACTAAAACTTTTCAGGCATTGCGGATCGCAGTGAATAGGGAATACGAAACGTTGCAAATTGCCATCAAGAAATCATTAGCGATTTTGGCAGATGGTGGGCGATTGGCAATTATCTCTTTTCACTCCGGAGAAGATCGCATTGTAAAGCAGGTGTTTAGGCAGGCGGCACAAAGTGAAAACTTTACGCTTCTGACCAAACATCCAATTAAGCCGACGTTTCAAGAAGTTCGCGCCAACGCCTGGAGTCGTAGCGCAAAACTAAGAATTTTAGAAAAATCCAAATAAACAAATGACAATCTATTCCATCAATAATCACAATAAGTACGGTTCTGGAAAAGCAACACCGCGTCGCGTGTCGGCATTATTGGCGCATAATAAAAACACAAAAGACCAGTATTCTTCACAGCGAGGTTCGACTATGGGAATATTTCTCTCCGGATTGGGAATATTGTCGATAATAGTTGTCGCGGGCTTTCTCTATATTTTTCAGGTGACGAGTTCGGCGGTGGGTGGATATGATACAACATCATTGGAAAAACAAATTGTCAAATTGCAAGACGAACGACGAGATTTGGAAATGCAAGCCGCTGATTTGCAATCATTGCAATCTATCGAGCGAGGGGCAAAAAAGTTGCAGTTGGTGGCTTCTGATAAAGTTTTATACACCAGCCCGATTTCTAATAACAATTTGGTCGCGTATTCGGGACAAGCAAGTGGATTATAAATCGTTCACAACTGCGTCTATCAGTGACCGACCCTGACGTCCCCACTTCGCTCACCCTTTGCATAAAGCTACGGCGTGACACGGTAAAGCTACGAGGGGCAGGTCAGGGACGGTCCCTGATTTGTTGACAGTTAACTTGCTATAATAAATTGATGCGTGAGACTCCCTTAAAACGCGATAAAAATATGATCAAACGAAAGGGTGATCGGTTTTTCCTTTTATTCCTATTTGTTTTTGTGGTTTTTACGGCGCTTTTTTTGCGTTTAGGGTATTTACAGATTTTACAATCGGCAAAGTATACTTCATTGGCAGAAAATCAACGAACACGAACGTCAGATCTATTACCGCGACGCGGAAGTATCCTGTTGTCGGAAAAAGACGGCGTGGAACCATTCTCTGTGGCGACCACCAGGCAAGCAGAGTCCGCGTACGTAGAACCGCGCGTGATTAAAAATTTGGATTATACCGTAGGCATATTATCAGAGATATTGATGCGTTATGATCAGCGGGAAGTGGCGAGACGCGAAAAATTATTAGACGATTCCGGTCAGAATACGTTAGGGGAAATTGAAACAAGAAATAAGGATCGGAAAATTTTAATAGGAGAGGAAAAGTTAAAACAAGATGAGCAGGCTAAGCAGGATATTCAGAACCGATTACGTAACAAATTGAGTAATCCGAAAGATCCGTACGAGCCGTTAATTGCCTCTTATCAAAGATTCGACGATCAACTGATTCAGGATTTAAAAAATTTGAATTTGCCGGAAATTCGCTTTGAAAAATTTTACGATCGATATTATCCGGAAGAAACTTTAGCGGCGCAAGTATTGGGTTATGTGCGTCAAGAAGGAATAGGAATTAAGGGAGAATATGGAATTGAAGGGGCAATGAATGATGTTTTACAAGGTCGTTCCGGTTTTATGGCGTCGGAACGGGACGTGATTGGGCGTTTAATTTCCGTAAGCAGTATGGACCTTAAACCGGCAGAGGACGGGGCGGACATCGTGTTGACAATTGATCGAATTGTTCAAACCTACGCGGAAAGTGTCGCGAAGCAGGGGCGCGATAAATTTAGCGCGGAAAAGGCCAGTATTATTGTTGCGGATCCTTACACGGGAGAAATAAAGGCAATTGCAAATTATCCGACATTTGATCCAAATTATTTTGGGGATGTTCGTGATATAAGTGTTATGCGCAACAATGCAATTCTTGATGTTTTTGAACCCGGGTCTATTTTTAAGCCGTTAATTATGTCGATTGCCATCGATTTGGGCTTGGTTACCCCTAACACGACGATGAATGATGCGGGTGCCTTGAAAGTTGGAAAATATATAATTAATACTTTTAACGGTAAGCATTTGGGGGTGATAACGATGACTCAAATTCTCGAGCAATCAAATAACGTCGGAATGGTTTGGGTGGCGCAAAAAATCGGTGCGGAAAAACTTTTTGAAGGATTGCGTCATTTCGGGATCGGCGATAAAACAGGTTTGCCGCTCACTGGAGAGGCGGCTCGCGCTTTACCACTTCCGGATACTTGGTCGGAAGTAAAACTCGATACAATCAGTTTTGGACAAGGCGTCGTGGTTACTCCGATGCAGATGTTGGTTTCGGCAATGGCGGTAATAAACGGGGGACAACTTTTGGAACCGCATATTATCAAAGAAATTCGTTACTCCAATGGTAATGTTGATAAAACGCAAGTAAAGCTGATTCGACAGGTTGTTTCTCCTGAATCCGCAACGAAAGTTTCGGCAATGATGACTTCTGTTGTTGAAAATGGCGTGGGTGCGTTGGCAAAAGTAAAAGGATATTATGTGGGCGGTAAAACCGGGACTGCGCAAGTGGTGGAATCGGAAACGGGGCGTTATTCCGCCGATAAGAAAATTATTTCCTTTTTTGGGTTCGCGCCGGCCGATAAGCCCAAATTTGCGGTGCTAATTATTCTTGATAATCCGAAAGGTTTAAGTTTTGCTTCTGGAACCGCAGCACCAATGTTTCATGATTTAGCGAGCAAGCTTTTGAACTACTATATGGTGCCACCGACGCGGTGAGGGTGTCGGGAGAAGGTGGTGTAATTTTTATGAGCACCTTTTTTAATAAGAGCTCTTTCTGAGTTCAGATTTGTATATGGTATTTAGTATATAGTATATGGATTTACAATGTTTGGTGGTAAGATAATTTTTTGCGGTTGACTAATCATTGGTCGGAACTTTACAAAACAACATCGGACAATAATTCCATATACCATACACTAAATACTATACGCTTTTTCTAATTGTGCACGGTGTTTGTTTTGTTGTTTATGTTCTTGACTTTGGAAATGCCAAATAATATACTCTAAAGTCCGCTATGGTGGCGGAGTATGAAGATCCTTTCACAACTGAAAGAGAGGTGCGATATGGCAGGCACGGAGCGTGTTTTGACGCTTCCGGAGTTGCAAAAAAGGGCACTCCGGGCGTTGGACGATGCACGGCTTGTTTGTTGGGCGCGGGACGAAAGTCTTAAGCCGAGGGAGGTTTTGCGTTTGGCGCAGGGGCTTAAGGGGTTGTCTCGTCGACAACCCGAGGCAGCAAGATGCATGGCGGTGATCCGCCGTGACTATGGCCTAGAAGCCCTGGATCTATTTATCTCAAGCATGGCGCGAGCACGGGCGGAATTATCCGCCACGGAGCAGGCCCACCGAGGAGAAATCATGGACACTCGAGTATTGCAGAGTATTGTTGGTTTGACTGATGTTCGCAAGAAGTTTGAGCTGTTACTGAAGAACGGTTACGCGAAAGAAGCGGCCGAGTTCTTGCTTGAACTGGCTACGAATGGCACGGCTTTTTGTTGGCTTTCTGTGGGTCAAGTAAGAATTGCAAATCCGCTTGGCGATGAGTTTTGTCAAGAAAAGAGCGGTTCTGCAATTTCCAGTGTGGTGTTTGTTTTTCGGAGGGAAATTGGGAAAGGATTTTTCCCTCTTGATGACCAAGAACAAAAATCAGAATCAGAACTTTCAATTCGGTTAGTCAGCTTGGTGCCGATGTTGGAAAAGGCCGGTTTGACTGAAACTTGTCGCGTTGTCGCAATGGAGATCGTAAAGGCTGTGTTGGAAAATACCGTCAAACACGATCCGCGCGGTGAAGAAAGTCCTGCCAACTATTGGAATGTAGTGGGAACTACTGCGACGGCGCGGGAACTTTGGCCGGTCGGTCAGCGGAATCTGGAAAACAATTCGTTGGCTTTTCAGGTCGAAATTTGGCAAGCACGTTTTCACTTTTTTGTCGGTGATCTTGGCCCGTTAACACAGCAAGTTTTACCGTCATTGGATGATGGTTACCGTGGAACGTTGGAAACGTACCAACAGCTCGATTGGTTGGTCGATTATCTGCAGGAATGCGGATGGACCATCGAGCAAGTTTGCCAAGAGTTTATCGATTGGCTGGAACGGCACGCGGAACATAATTTGAACAATCAGGTTTTTGTGGCCGTGGCCGGTTCCGCGCGTTTGCAGTACGGACTGTCTTTGTCGAAAGCTCACTTCGCGCTTCACAAACGTCTCGAATTCTGCTGGCGACAGTTGTGCAACGAGGATCCAAGAGTACTTTCGTTAGAGATGTTTGTTCAACTGGGACGGCTTGGCTTGTTTAGTAAAGATGACGCCAGTTTTTTCCTGCGCGAACTCACGGATTTGTTGGCGCGGGGAAGAGTGGCGTTAACGGCGCAGATTGTACGCGTACTTTGTTCTCTAACCTCGGTTGGTTTATGTCAATGTTTTTCAGGGCCTTATAGCGCGTTGAAAAAAACAGTGTTGGCGGAATTGGGAGAGCTTGCTCCCGAAGCCTTCGATCTGGCAATAGAAAGGCAAGCGTTCGGCGTTGCCGCCGCGCTTGGCCAGCACTTCAACTGTGTGGATGAGGCAGCTTTACGCCTCGAGGCCAACAGATCATTGCGAGCGAAATTGGACGAGATCATTCCCGGTCCAGAAACGATGAAAAGCGCAGATCGAGAAGAAGTGCTCCTTTACGCGCTTGATGGTACCTGTCCTTCCATCGGAGACGAAGAAGATTGCTCGGACGCCACTCCCGAACTGATTGTCATGGGAATGCCGGGGAAGGGTTGGAATGGCACCTTGACTCACGAGCAAGCGGAAAAGTATTTCGACGTGCGTGCACAGCGCGACGAATTGCTCAAGACTTTGGTTGAGATTCGCAAAACCGTGATCAAAGGATCGGTCGAAACGGCACTCGCGCTGGAAATGCCGATCGCGTTGGAAGTCGTAACGCTTCTGTAGTCAGTCGTAGTAGGTTAGTAGTTTGACCCGCATGGTTCTTTGGAACTATGCGGTTTTTTGTATTTGGCAGATGATTCGTAGGGGAGCACGTCCCCGTGCTCCCGCAATAAAACGATATCAGTTTGTCACTCGGATAATTACTTTTTGTATAATTCTAAGTAGTATTTATACATAGCACCGATATTGCTGGTAGGTATTTGTTTTATCACAGAATAAGCTGAGAAATGATTCTTGTTCAAAACTATCGGATTTCCATCCGATACTTTTATTAGATACCCGGTTGATAAATCTTGTCTATTATTTTCCGTATTAAATTTGCCTACAAACTGACTGAGCATTATTTTATCTTTTGGATTGATATTTAAACCAACCTCTTGTTGGGCGATTCTTGTAAGTGTGGCATCTATACTTTCTCCCTTTAACATCCGCAAACCAGGGAGTGCCCATTGATTTTTGTATGGAGCGATTTTTCGCTTTACCAAAATTACTCCTTCATCGCCGTATTCAATAATAAGATCAAAGGTGGGAATAACAGCCCATTCCAAAATTAGATCAAATATTTCATTGGGGGCAAAACCCTTGTACTCCTTCATTACTATTTCTGTTTTTGTATAGATTCGATAACCAAACGGACATTCGGATTTTCTGAAGGAACGATATTGATTTTTCCCTTTCCATAAGTTTCTTCCAGACCGTGAAAAAACTCATCAGCCCACGACGGAGTAATAACGGTTACTTGGCTAAAATCAAGTTCAATTTGTTCTTTTGTATCTTTTGGGATTGTGTATGCTTGCGCGGCCAATAGCGCTTCGCGGCCAGCCGGTCGCGAAATCAAAAACTTGCCAAATTTACTCATATCGATACGCATAATTATAGTTTATCTTGTATTCATTATTATTTCAACTTCGGCATAGGTGCCATATACAAATTCTTGTTTATCTTGTACAAATGAAGCCACAACGCTTTCGTTTATTGGAAAAACTGTTTCAAATTTAGCGTCGCCTGTTTGAATGAAAAAATGTGCCTCGGGAAATTCTTGATTTAGTGATTTCATGATAAATTTTAATCCTCTTCCGCGATTTTCAGGTTGGCGGCCACTTATCTGCTTGGTCAACGCAACAATTAAGGCATCATGATGGGAGGTTAGATTTTTGTCTGCTTGTTGTAGGGAACGTAAAACTCCCTGTCCGCGGTCTGCAATAATGATCCGTAAAACATTATTTTGTACTTCAAAAGAAAACCAACAACCGGATATATCCTTCCATGAACCCAAATTATGATCAAAACAGTTGGTTGTAAGTTCGGCGGCAAGAGCCGTGAGGAGCGCTGTTTTTTCTTCAGCAAGGCCATTGGCGATTGCTTCTTGGTATAATTTTGGCAGGCGGCCGTCGGCAATATCGCGCGTTGGACAATAATATTGAGGTGGTGGTTCATTCACAAAATTTTCTTTTGCCCAAATTATTGCTTGATTTTCCATAGAGCTATTATACATCGCTTTTACAAAATGTGTCCGTATCCAGTAATTATTTTGTCTTTCTTGCTTCTTGTTCGAAAATTATTTATTCTATTATAGTCAAAGGAGGACGGCGTTCCGACTTCCGATATCCCGCCCATCTGGGCGAGGCTCGCCCTGAGGGGCGGCTGACTTCCGATCTCCTCGTACGGCCTCATCGTCTAACGGCTAGGACGAAGCGTTCTCAACGCTTAAATCGGAGTTCGCCCGCCAAAACGGCGGGCGCCCGCTGAAATAGCGGGCGATTCTCTAGTATGATTTTGCAATAGACAACCGCAAGAAAACAGATAAAACTGTAAATACGGCCTCATCGTCTAACGGCTAGGACGAAGCGTTCTCAACGCTTAAATCGGAGTTCGATTCTCCGTGAGGCTACCAATGTTTTATTGCTGTTGTTTCAGCAGTTTCGAGCAATCCGCTTCCTTCATATATGTTCTGGTTGGTAGGTTATCTGACAGAAAACTGCCCATGCTTTGTACACCAGATTTTGTGCGTTCCCAAAAACTTAACTGTTTGGACGCTAGTGGGTTGGGATTTGGGGCAGGAGTGGCCGGAAAATCTTTTGGCAGAATCTCTATTTCTAATTTTTTGGCGCCGAAGGCGATTGCTTCCTTTGTTGTCGGGTGCCAGATGTCGATAATTTTTACGCCGTTGTATTTGGCGTTCATTCGATCTTCTACGGTATAAAAATCATTGCCGATTTTCAAACGGGTGCCAATTGGAAGAAAATTGGTGGCAACTACTCCTTTGCGAACAACAGTGCCAGACGCGGTAATGCATGGCGACGCATCGTTTTGATCGACAGTGGGCGAATAGGCGACGGCAGTGACTTTAAATTTTTGACCGACTTTTGGGGAAAGGTATCCGACAGTACTCATTTGCAATTTACTGAAAGCGTCACCAATCGCGCTAAACCAGCCAACCTTTTTTTCTTCGGTTACTGTGATTCTGTAGCGCGGGGAGTTGATTTGTTGGGCAAAGGCAATAGAACTCATGATAAGAATGAGTAATGAAGTTGCGACAACAGAGTATTTCCAGGATGATTTTTTGTGTTTCTTTGGCACTAATATAAGTATATAGTGAGAGAAAAAATAAATCCAAAGCTGGAGTTTGGAAATAATTTTTCAGTCTCCAATTTGAAATTTGAAATCAATTTTTAATATCTAAATTTGAAATACGAACGCGTTTTTCAAATTAATTTATTACGATATTTCAAATTTCAAATTAAAAATTCACAAAATAAGATTGCTTTTCTACTGATGTATTTATAACAGTATGGTCTTCTCTCTATCTCTTCGCTTTCGAACGTATTGTCGCGTTCAAAATCTTTTTGCGAAGACGTAGATTTTTTGGTGTGACTTCCAATAATTCGTCTTCTTCCAAGAAGTCCAAACATTGTTCCAGGCTGAAAATTGTCGGCGGGGTAAGGATGAGAGCATCATCGGAGCCGGAAGCGCGCATGTTGGAAAGACGCTTTTCTTTGGTGACGTTAATTTCAATATCTTCTTCACGAGAATTAAGCCCGATAATCATTCCTTCATAAACTTCCGTCTGTGGTCCGGTAAATACTGTGCCGCGTCCTTGCGCGATATTTAAGCCATACGAAAAGGTTTTGCCTGTTTCAGATGAAATCAACACACCGTTGCGGAGTTGTTGCAAAAGCGCGCCCATTTTATCGAAGCGTAGGAATTGCGAGTTCATCACCGCTGTTCCACGTGATGCTGTCATGAGGGTGCTACGCAAACCAATCAAGCCACGCGTAGTAATTTCAAAAGTCAGGTGGGTGGTGTTGTCGGAATTAACGGTGTTGCCAAGTAGTACTCCGCGACGACGACCGATTTCGCTGGTGACCGTACCGACATGTTGTGTTTCAACGTCGACTGTTAATTCTTCGATTGGTTCCATTAAAACACCATCGACCATCTTTGTGATGACGTGTGGTTTACCGACTTCCAATTCGAAGCCTTCACGACGGAGTGTTTCGATAAACACGGACAAATGTAATTCACCGCGACCACACAACACGTATTCACCGGCATCACTGCGATCAAATTTCATGGAGACGTTTGTTTCCAATTCTTTGTTGATGCGATCCAAAATTTGGCGGGATGTGACAAACTGGCCTTCGCGACCGGCAAACGGGGAGGTGTTGGCACCGATGGACATTTTTAATGTCGGTTCTTGGATGGCAATCGTCGGTAAAACATCAGGATGTTCCGCATCGGCCACCGTATCGCCAATTTTGACGTTTTTAAGGCCCGTGAGGGCGACAATGTCACCCGCAACGGCTTCTTGCACTTCTTCACGGCTTAATCCGCGATTTACAAACACCTTATCGATTTTGGTGTTTTCAATTTTGTTATCTTTGTCGATAATTGCAATCGCCATACCGGGTTTCGCCACGCCACGGCGCACTTTTCCAACGGCATATTTTCCGCGGTAGTCGTCCCAATCAAGAGCGGCAATCAAAATTTGAAACGGCTTTTCCGGTTCAATAAATGGCGGTGGAATGTGTTTGATAATCGCTTCAAAAATTGGTGTCAGGTCGGCAGGAGCAGTCATATCGGCCGGCATTTCGTTCCAGGCTTTTCCTTCGCGACCGATAGCGTACAGAACGGGGAATTCCAAGTGATGGTCGTGCGTGGCCAGTTCCAAAAACAGGTCGTTGGTTTCTTCCAGGGCTTCTTCGACTCTAGCGTCACGCTTGTCGATTTTGTTGATGACAACGATTGGTTTTAGTCCAAGTTCAAAGGCTTTTTTCAAAACAAATTTTGTTTGGGGCATCGGACCTTCTTGCGCGTCGATCACCAAAACAACGCCGTCCGCCATATTGAGTGTGCGTTCCACTTCACCGGAAAAATCGGCGTGACCGGGAGTGTCGACGATGTTGATTTTCGTGTCTTTGTACATGACCGCCGTGTTTTTGGCCAAAATTGTGATGCCACGTTCGCGTTCCTGGTCGTTACTATCCATAATCAACGTCTGCGACATTACCGCTTCGTTTTCACGAAACGTATGTGCCTGTTTTAAAAGACCATCAACTAAAGTGGTCTTCCCATGATCGACGTGGGCAATAATAGCGACGTTGCGAATTTCCATGACGGCAATTAGAAACTAGAACTTAGGGTTTAATAATATATTGAACGGATGAAGTATAGCTGTGGTTGTAGTTTTTGGCAAGCGTTCACGATGCTAAATTTTTGACGTCTCAATAATTTAGTAATAACATTATACACATGAATAAAACAATTAAAACAGTGATATTTATTGTGGCGATAGTTGTAATCGTGATTATAGGTTTATTATTTTTTGTGTCTAAGAAGGGAAATACTGTAAATAATGAACAAAAGGCAGGTAATGTTTCTTCTTGGACTTGCGGGAGTCCTTTGGTTGATACTCGGGACGCAAAAAATTACAAGACTGTGCTGATCGGAAAACAGTGTTGGATGGCGGAGAATATCAACGTGGGGATTAAAATTGCTGGTTCTGAGAATCAAGGAACAAACTGTAGTTCGATTCAAAAATACTGCTATGATGATAATGATAATAACTGCAAATTATATGGCGGACTTTACCAGTGGAACCAGACTATGTGCGGTTCAATCACGGCCGGCACTCAAGGAATTTGTCCAATTGGCTGGCATGTTCCATCTCACGATGAATTTACTACCCTAGAAAGAGCCGTATGTATTTCTAGTACCTGCGCAACTGATTTTCCGTATGATTCTTCAAATTATATTGGTGAAAGGGGTACCAATGAGGGGCGTGTGTTAAGGGTAGGCGGAACATCAAAATTTAATGTTATGTTTGCGGGAAGTAGGTACCCAACGGGAGAGTATAATTCCAAAACAGCCTCTGGATCATTTAACGCGATTAACGTTTGGGGTACTTTTTGGTCATCTTCAACAAGACCACCGGCCACCTGGAGTGCGTGGGATCGAACTTTTGATTCGGGAAAGTCAACAATTTACCGAATAGATAATGAAAGGGGATATGGTGTTTCCGTTCGTTGTCTGAAAAACAAATAGAATTTTATTCCGCTTCGTGGATTTCTTTGTTTTCCATGTTTACCAAACTCTTTTTGATTTTGAGATGGGGGAAGGCTTGGGCAATTTTGGCTTCTAACTTTTGCATTACTTCGAAGTGGTCTTCTTTTGTTTCACTGCCACCGTGTGCCGCACAGTTCATGTGATCGTGGATGATGACTTCGTCGAAAGCGCCCTTGATTGCCTCGAGTGAGCGCATTTCGTCAGCGAGTGTTTCAAAATATTTGAGGGCACCGACGGCGCCACCGACAAAGGATAAAACGTACGGACCTTGGGGGATACATTCTTTAAATTCGTCTTCGTACATGCGATGATCGACACATAAGACCATGAAGGATTTCATAAATTGATATTATTAGGATTTAGTTGATAAATAATACTTTTGAGGGATTTAGATTTGTATATTGTATTTGGTATATAGTATATGGGTTTATTGACAATAAATCGTAAGATATTGTTTTGCGGCTGATTATTTCTTGGTCGGAATTTTATATTACAACTTTGGGATAATAATTCAATATACTATATACTAAATACTATATACAAAGAGCTACTGGAGTTTGCCGCGCCCATGCACCACAAGGGTGCAGGGCTCGCAAAGACTGATGCTATACGCGGTGTTTCTTGCGACGCAACTCTGCTACCTTAAGTCTCGCCATACTCTGTTCTATCACCGACGTTGCTTCGGCAAGTGATACCTGATCCTTGGCAGTCTTTTGCATTTCCATTGCACGTTCCAGTGCTTCTTTGGCGTGCATTTCGTTGATGTCTTCGGCTCTCTCTGCTGTGTCGGCTAAAAGGCGGGCGCGTTTTCCATCGATTTCCATTAAGCCACCGGATGTTGCTAGGTGTTCGAGATTCGCATCAGGATCGCCTTCTTTTTTTCGAACGGAAATTACGCCAGGTGTCACAATATTTATTAACGGCATGTGGTGCGGGAAGATTCCTATTTGTCCATTTGGTGTTGGCACCAGGATCTCATATACATCTTCCTGTAACTTGAGTCCTTCCGGCGTAACTAATTCGAATGATATTGAAGTCATGTGAAAAATTTTCAATTATCAATTGCCAATTATCAATGAATTATCAATTCTTAAATTATCAAACGACGACGTCGAAAATTGATCATTGAGCCATTTGATAATTAATTGAAAATTGGTCATTGAAAATTGATAATTATTTGGTTGCAACAGCAACCTCATCTATCTTTCCTTTCATATAAAATGCCGATTCCGGTTTGTCGTCGTGTTTGCCATCCAAGATTTCGCGGAAACCACGGATTGTATCGGCGAGACTGACGTACTGGCCGGGGATACCGGAGAAAACTTCGGCAACGGAGAACGGTTGCGACAAGTAGCGCTGGATACGACGAGCGCGACCGACGATTACTTTATCTTTTTCAGAAAGTTCTTCCATACCCAAGATGGCGATGATATCTTGTAAATCTTTGTAACGCTGTAACAGTTTTTGAACGTCGCGCGCCACTTTGTAGTGTTCTTCGCCGACGATGTCAGGAGAAAGAATTGTAGATGTTGATGCAAGCGGATCAACTGCCGGATAAATACCTAGTTCAGACAACTGGCGGGACAATACGATTGTCGAATCCAAATGACCGAAGGTGGTGGCTGGAGCCGGATCGGTTAAATCGTCGGCCGGCACGTAAACAGCTTGAACGGATGTGACGGAACCTTTTGTTGTTGAAGTAATACGTTCTTGCAGAGCACCCATTTCTTGTGCCAAGTTTGGTTGGTAACCGGCCGCGCTGGGGAGGCGACCCAAAAGGGCGGACACTTCGGAACCGGCTTGCGTGAAGCGAAAAATATTATCAATGAAAAGCAAAACGTCTTGACCCGCGTCGCGGAAAGACTCCGCCATTGTTAATCCGGAAAGTCCGACTCTTAGACGTGCTCCCGGAGGTTCATTCATTTGACCGAAGACCAGCGCGGTTTTTTCCAATACGCCGGATTCTTTCATTTCGTTGTAGAGGTCATTTCCTTCACGCGTACGTTCACCGACACCGGCAAAAACGGAAATACCACCGTGTTCGGAAGCAATATTATGAATGAGTTCTGTGATAAGCACTGTTTTTCCGACGCCGGCGCCGCCGAACAATCCCACTTTGCCACCCCTTGTGATTGGGGCGATTAAATCAATAACTTTAATACCGGTTTCGAAAATTTCAATCTTGGTATTTTGCTCACTGAATTTTGGAGCCAGCTTGTGAATAGGAGAGTGTGCCGTAAAAGTTCCGCCTTTGCCGTCGATTGGTTGACCAAGCACATCGAACATGCGACCCAGCGTTTCTTTGCCTACCGGAACAGAAATTGGGTTGCCGGTATCAGTGACGATGTGTCCACGGCGCAGGCCATCAGTGGCGCCCAAAGAAATAGCGCGAACGGTATGCGCGGAAAGATGTTGCACAACTTCAAGAATGATTGTTTTTTTCTGGCCTTTTTCTTCGACTTCGATAGAAAGCGCATTGTAAATGGCAGGTACTTTTTCCGCAAATTCCACGTCGGCGACAACGCCGATGATTTGTTGAATTTTTCCTTGGTTGATTTTCACTTCGTGTTCTTTGGTCATGGGTTTTGGTTAAGATTCTACAATTTAATAGTTGCTGAGATTGCTTCGCCTCGCCCCTTGGCGATGGCTCGCAAAGACGGACGGGTATCACGCTGTCGCATCTGCTCCTGATGTTATCTCTGAAAGTTCCTGGGTAATCGCTGCTTGACGTACTGTGTTGTATGTCAATGAGAGATCATCCATAATATCGCTCGCGTTATCAGATGCATTTTTCATGGCCATCATCCGCATCGCTTGTTCAGAGGCGATTGCTTCCAGGTTGGCTTGATAAATTTGCATTTCAATAAGCCTGGGAAGAATGAATTGAAGAACAAGTTCCGGTGACGGCTCAAAAGCGGTGTCTTCATTGATGTTCATCTGGATTTTTGACGGAGCCAAAGTTGCCGGGTCGATTGGCAGGATTGTGTGCAAGGTCGCGGTCTGGCGAATGGTGGAGACATAGTCGGTGAATAAAACACCGACGCGATCGATTTGGCCTTCGGAAAAAAGATTAATTGCCGTGGAGGTAATTGGTCTCAAATCAACTGTGGTTGGTTCGCTTGGCCAATTGGTGTAAAGACCAGTAAGTTCGATACTATCTTTTATTTTACTGACAAACTGTCCGCCTTTTTGTCCAATGATAATCGTCTTAACTTTAATCGTTGGATTTTCTTCAATGTGGCTGATTAGTTTTCGAAAGATATTACCGTTGTAGGCGCCGGCCAAGCCACGGTCGCTGGTAAACACAATCAACAGTTCACTTACGACTTCGCGCTTGGCAAAGAGCGGGTGCAGGTCGCCGGAAACAATCTTGCGTAGACGGTGCAGTGCTTCTCGCGCCGTGTAGGAGTACATTCGGGAGCGCAGAGCCGCTTCTTGGCAACGGTGCAACTTACTGGCGGCCACCATTTGCATCGTTTTAGTAATCTGGTGAATATTTTTCACCGATTTTATGCGACGGCGGATGGATTGCGCTTTGGCCATGACGGGGAATTATGAATGACGAATGATGATTGATGAGAATTACGCGCTGTTGGAAGTAGCTGTGAAATTTTTGGCTACTTCTTTTGCTGTTACCAATACCTTTTCCTTATCTTCGTCCGGCCAATTACCATTTTTCTCCAGATTTTCTAACACTACCTTATGGGCACTTTGAACGGCTTCGAAAATCGCTATTTCCGCTTCTTTTACTTTTTCCACCGCAACGGTATCAAATACGCCTTTTGTGGCAGAGAGTAATACAACGGCTTGTCTGCTCAAACTTTCCGGGGCATATTGTCCCTGTTTGAGAATTTCCGTTAAGCGTTTTCCCCGTTCGATACGACTAACGGTGTCCGGGTCCAAATCGGTGGAGAGTTGGGCGAAGGCCGCTAATTCACGATATTGCGCTAATTCCAAACGGAGGCTTCCGGCAACGGATTTAATCGCTTTTGTTTGCGCGGAACCACCGACACGGGAGACCGATAAACCGACGTTAATGGCCGGGCGTACGCCTTGATAAAACAAATCGCTTTCCAAATAAATCTGACCGTCCGTAATGGAGATGACGTTGGTTGGAATATAGGCCGAAACGTCATTGGCTTGTGTTTCAATGATTGGCAACGCCGTTAATGAACCGCCACCGTGTTCGGCAGAAAGTTTGGCGGCGCGTTCCAATAAGCGAGAATGGAGATAAAACACATCACCCGGGTAGGCTTCACGTCCTGGTGGGCGACGAAGAAGTAATGAAAGTTGACGATAGGCCCAGGCGTGCTTGGAAAGATCGTCATAAATGATCAAGGCATCTTTGCCGTTATCGCGGAAATATTCACCCATGGCGGCGCCGGCATATGGAGCGATGAATTGCAGAGCGGCGGGATCAGATGCGGACGTCATAATAATAATCGTGTTTCCCAAAGCACCTTCCTTGCGGAGACGATCGACAATGCGGGCAACGGTGCTTTGTTTTTGGCCGATGGAAACGTAAATGGAAATGACGCCACTCTTTTGACGACTTTGATTAATTATCGCATCGATGGCCAAGGCAGTTTTTCCGGTTTGGCGATCACCAATAATTAATTCGCGCTGGCCGCGACCAATCGGAATCATGGCATCGACGGCTTTGACACCGGTCATTAATGGTTGTTTCACGGATTGTCGGGCGAGTACGCCCGGAGCGATTTTTTCTACCGGGCTGGTAATGGTTGTTTTGATTGGACCTAAACCGTCCAGGGGTTTTCCAAGCGGATCAATAACACGACCGACCAATTCTGGGCCCACCGGTACTTCTAAAATTTTTCCGGTCAAGCGTACTTTTGCGCCGGCTCTAATATAACGGTCTTCACCAAGGAGCACAGCGCCGATTTGGTCTTCTTCGAGATTTAAAGCGAAAGCGTAAATTGATTCCTTTTCGTTTTCCGTCTCGATTAAGATCATTTCGTTGTAACCGCAATTCATCAAACCATAAATCCAGACAATACCATCCGAAACTTTCGTGACAATACCTGTTTCCGAAATTTCCGGCTTCGTTTTTAAGTCATTAATAGCGGATTGAAGTTCTGCGGTTAAGTCGGCGAGTGATAGATTGGTCATTTGGTTATACTAAAGCTTTTAGTTGATGAAGTGGACGCGCAAGCGACGCGTCAATTTCGATTGTTGGGGTTTCGACTTTGAAACCACCCACTAGCTGTTTGTTGATTTTATGCTTTAAGTGAACAGACTTGGCTGACGTGAGGTTTTTTAACAGATACTCGATTTCTGCGTTTAGTTTTTCCGTGAGTGGAAAGACTGTTTCCAGTATGCCAGTTAGTTGGCCGTGTTTCTGAAGCATTTGACTACCGATTTCGCGTATAATTACTTCCACTTCGTTTGTGCGTTTTTCTTTAATGATGGCTTCCGCCAAGATTGGTAAAACTTCTTTAATTGGGTGTTTTTCCAACAATGCCAAGGTCGCGACGGCTAATTGTTTGCGGGAAAAACGTTTCATTACGCGCGGTTTTCAGTGATATTCGTTTCGGCAATCGCTTCTTTGATGATGTTGTGATCAGCCGAAGAATCTAATTTGCGATTCAAAACCCTTTCGGTTGCTTGACTGATAAATAAGGCCGCTTCACTGAATAAAGATTTTCGCACCTGCTCGGCTTCGTGAACTATCTTGGCGTTGGTTGCCGTCAGGAGTTGATTATCCCGTTCGGCGGATTTTTGTTCGGCCGTCGCCAGAATTTCGACGGCCTGTTTTTTGCTTTGTTCTAAAATACCCCGGGCTTTTAGATGAGCATCTTTTAGAATCGTTTCTTTTTCTTTTTCCAACGATGTTTTAAGATGTTCGATATCCTTGGCGTTTTTTAGACTTTCTTCAATCTTTTTGTGGCGTTTTTCCAAAACATCCAAAATCGGTTTGTAGGCAAATTTCTTTAAAACCAAAAGAAGAATCGCGAAATTGATAATTTGAAAAACAAGACTGCGCAGGTCAATACCTATCGCGCCAATACCGCCGGAAGCAGCCACTTCCGCGGCTTTTTCTGAGGCTTGGGCAATTAGTACAAACAAGGAATCGTCTATTAGTGGTTAGCGATCAAACGAACTTTAAGATGAGCGCGATGACCAAGGAATAGATGGCGATAGCTTCGGCGAAAGCGACGACTAAGATCAAAACTGTTTGTAATTTACCGGCGGCTTCCGGATTACGACCAATGGCGTCCATGGCGTGCGAGCCCATCAAACCAATCGCGAGGGCAGGCATCGCGCCACCCAAGAGAATAGTGAGACCCGGCATTACTACTTTCATTGTTTCTGCGTCCATTTTTTTGTACTTAATAATAAATAATTGACTCGCGTTTGTTCAGTGGCCAACTGACGCTTCGGCATGATTATATTCCGAATGATCGGTTGTGGCAATCGCCAGAAAAACCAAAGTGAGCATTGTGAAAACAAGTCCCTGAACCAATCCGACGAAGAGTTCTAAGCCAAAAAATGGCAACGGCGCGATCAGGGGTGACAAGAAAGCGATTACCGCCAATAAAACTTCGCCGGCGAAGATGTTGCCGAATAACCGGAAGGAGAACGAAAACATTTTAGAGAATTCACCGACTAATTCCAATATTCCCACAAATGTCATAATCGGGTTCAAACTGAAGTATTTTTTTAGATGTTTTGCGACACCGAGTTCGCGGGCGGCATAAATTTGCGTCATTACGACCGAAATGATTGCCAGGGCGAGAGTCGTATTTAGGTCGGCGTTGGCGCCACGAAACAGGGGGGCAAGACCTTCTTTAGTCATAACCGTGATTGAGCCTACTCCAGGTAATAGGCCAAGCCAGTTGTTAATGACAATAAAAATAAAAATTGTCATCAAAAAAGGGAAATACTTTAGCGCTTTTTTGCGATCATGAAAAACTTCATCGACAAGGTCCAAAATCATCTCGCAAATCGCTTCAATCATGTTGGCAAACTTGCTTTTCGGATGAAGAGTGACTTTTTTGGCCGCCGAAATAAAAAGGCCAATAATTACCGCGCTTCCAACGACACCCGTAATCAGGGAGTTATTAATAGGTAAGCCAAAAATGTGATAAAGCGGTTCGGCGGCGAGAGAAATATTAATCATATTCCGTTGATTTTGTTTAATTGCTTAATTTTACGGCCAATCGTGATTGTCGAAACGGTAATCGCTAATAAAATTCCCACGATCATAAACAGTGGGGTAGTGGCTAGTTTTTTATCGACCCAAATGCCGGCGACAATAGTGACAAGGAGTGGAACGGCAATAATAAAACCCAATTCGCCGACCATCCCGGCCAGTGTGGCAAAATTAAACAAGGCTTTAGTATTTTTTTCCGATTTTTCGGTATTTCCAGGGTTCAAATCAGGCTGATTCATGGGTATTTAGGCGCCTTCAGTTTACCTGTCAGTCTCAAAATAGTCAACGAATTTTTTTTACCTGGACCACATTCCAAGTGGACCAACCTTGGTCCACTTGGAATGTGGTCCAGGTTTGGCAGTCTTGGTACAAAAAACACCCTCGGACCGGTTTGGTCGGAGGGTGGGGATTAGCTTGGCTTCCCCCTCGTAGTCTCATGTAGATTGAATTTCGATAGTCACGACTTCGAATTGGTCTTCATCAACCTCGAACGATACAATCAAGTCCGTTGGTGTATGGGAGGGTTCAATTGGCTTCGTCAAATTCAGCTCAACGCCGTCGCGATTCCTAAACATGCGAAAGTCATGAATTTGACCGTCATAACCGATTTCCACGAGTGGCAACTTTCCTGCGGGTGCTGACAAGAGTGTGACGCTGTTTATGTGGCCATTTATTGGGTGGTAAAGTCGAGTGTCTTGGCCTGCCGTGCAGGAGAAACTTGTTCCATCGTTCAGGATCAGTGCAAATTTGCCGCCCCACTTATCCTGTATTTTCTCTGCGTTCCATGAACCCCAGACGAAGCAGGTGAGAACCGTGAATACACAGATAACCAAACCGATAGAAACGTAAGTCCACATAATTAGCCCCTTATTCATTTGTTGAGCACAGAACAACCAACAACGACCGACACCACAACATAATATAGTTACCCAAAAATTGCAACCGATCAGGGTCGGACCCTGATAAGCTTCATCATTCATCAATCATTATTCATCATTCGCAAAAAGAAACAGCCCCTCGGGGCTGTTTTCTTTTTGCTTAATGAATTAAGCGCGGTCTTTCTTAAAGCAGTTTAAGCAATAGACCGGGCGACCTTCCGTAGGACGGAAAGGCACCTGTGTGGCTTGGCCACAAGCGGCGCAAGTAGCGTCAAACATTTGACGATCGCCTCTTGGTGCTCCAGCTCCACCACGTTCTGGTCTGTTTCCACGTTCCTTTTTAAAGCACTCGTTGCAATAAACCGGTCTGTCGCCAGACGGTTGGAAGGGAACTTGGGTTTGTTGTCCACAGCCTGAGCACGTTGCATCAAACATAGGACGATTTGGATCTTGGTTCAAAGAGAATTCACCTACTTTCGTTTCGTAAATATAATCGAGGTTTTTCCTTCGCTCTAACGCTATGGACGCTCTCGACCTTATCTACGCTTTTCGAACTCTCTTTTAACCGAGATCGCTAGTACGTTTCTTTGGTCTGCTACGTCTGCTATTTGAGGAGTATTTACCCCGTGACGAAAATATAGCATAGGGGGTGGAAAAAAGCAAATTGACAATGAAAACCCTGAGACCAAGCAATACCTATCATCCTTAAAATTATCAATTTTCAATGACCAATTATCAATTAATTATCAATTAATTATCAATGCTTAAATTATCAAACTTCGGCCGTTGCATTTGAAAATTATAAAAATTGATCATTAATTGATAATTGAAAATTGACCATTGAAAATTTTACATGGTTATTTTTTGGGAGAATTTGAATATTCATATTTGTTCTATCTTCATGTAATTTGTCTTATACTTACCTTGTCCTTTTCCACAACCGAATAGGAACCGTTTGAAAGGAGCTGACGTTGATTTGCGACGTATTGCATCGTCGTGATCTTTACGCACTTTCGAAACCCCCAACCAGAGAAAGGAGATCAAGAACAAATGTTCATCACATTTACGCCATATCGAGGTTTCCCCACTTACGTCACGCGCAGTGGAATCGTGTTCGTTGTGATCCGGTAGCGCACGAGTTGTTGCATATGGTGTTTGGCAACAGAACGCCGGAGGAAAGTACGGCCCTTGTTCGTCGATATTTCAGGCTGGTTGAGGGCCGGATGGGCGAGCAGGCTATTCAACATTTGGCGCGAAAATATTGGCCATGCCTTCAACAGCACTCAAGTGATCCGACAAGTTTGTGGATCGGCAAAAGTCAATGGCGTGACTTGCTTCGCGGGAATACTGAAAAGGAGTATTTGATCGCTGTTTTTGGAAAGAGTTTGCCATGGAAGATTGTTCGCTGGATTGTCCGTTTGGATGAACTGGTTGGACGACGAAGCGAATCCGAGATGATTAAGCATCTCGCGCGAACTTTTTGGAACGGCATGCAGTTGGATTGCGCGCGAAAGCCGGCAAAGAAACGTATTAAACCGCGAAAGTATCATCGGTTTCACCGGCCGTGTCGGGTGTTCGCCAGAGCTTAACCTTCCCTTGAGGAAGGTTTTTTTTACCATCATTAATATCATTCGCGCTTGCGCGAATATAACTAATGTCGGTAACCCCTCATAGCTCCGCGCGTTTCGCGGAGCGACGTGGCCGCCCATCTGGGCGAGCTTCGCCCTGAAGGGCGGGGATTATTCAATACAACAGTCGATCGCTTTTTTGACCAGTGCACCCAACTTTCCCATAAAACCGGATTTTTCTTGGTCGTGTTTGTTGACGGCTTGGTCATCGATTTTTTTCACGTCGCCAATATTTATCACATTTAAATTGATGCCCCAGAACAGGGAATATAAATTATAAGACTTGCGGAATAAGTCATAAGCATCTTCTTTTTTGCCCATCGATTGTTGTTTGGTGCCCACCTCAAAAAGGCGCATTGAGGCAGCGAGCAAGTGTTTACTGATGCACCAAACCTCGCCTTCCGGATTTTTGACAATTTTCTTTAATAATTCTTTGCGCATTTCGCGCACTTCGCTGATCATATCGAAATATTCTGTTTTTTCGGTTTTATTGCCCGAAAAAAGCAGATGCTCTTCGATGCTGACGAGATTCATAATCGCGATACTCAAATCTTGATCGGACGAAAGGTCCATTTTTTCCTGCTTTTTCATATTGTCGACTTTTTCGATAAACGCGTTTATTTTTTCTTGGTTATTTTGGTCCATAGTCGCGAATTATTTAGTGATAATATAAAAAACAAAACTGATAATTAGTAGTGTCGCAATCGGTGTGACTACTTTTTGAAAAGGGAAATAGGCATGTCCGTTGTTTTTGTTCTTTAGATATCCGTAATAAGCATTACCGAGCGTGAAGAAAATTGTGCCGATTGTCATACCGAGCAATATTTTATCAAATCCCCAAAGTTTATTGATGGGGTGTCCGATAAAATTGCTCCAGCGAAGTGATATTAAGATTAAAATATAATACGCTAAAAAGGTGAGGATGTTTCTCGCTGGGAACTTAATATTTTTCCTTTGAAACCAATTGATGTTCCAGATGATGATGGATAATGTTAATCCGCCGATCCAAATGCCGGTAATAGAGTCGTCGATGCCCAGCCAGCGCGAAAAACCTACGCCGGCACCAACAGCAACGACGCACACGGGACAGACGGCGTAGACGGAAAAGGGAACGAGTGCTAAAACAAGAGACGCGGGGAGAAGTTTTGTAAAATTTTTCACGGCTATTTTATTCCTGCTTTATCTTTAAAAAAGTTGATTGTTTGGTCTTGGCCCTGAATACAGGCTTTTCCGTCCCAAAGGAACGGGACGCCGATCGCGTCGGTCGCTAATCCGCAGGTTTTGGCGACTTCTGCCAATTCCTTGGCATTGGCCTGATTGTTATAAACTTCTTTTTCTTCAAAGGTCACTTTTTCCTTTATTTTATTATCTTCGATAAACTGCGCGACAATTTTGCAATGCGGACATGTGTCGCCAAAATAGAGAACTATTCCAGTGGGAATGCTCGGTTCCGGTGTGGTCGTGTTTGGTTGGTTGGTTTTCCACCACATTGATCCGCCAATAATTACTAAGGCTACGACGATAATCCAGAGGGTTGGGTTTTTCATAATATAATATATTTAGAATTATTCATAACGCAAGGCTTCGATTGGGTCTTTTCGCGCCGCTTTACGTGCGGGGTAGATTCCAAAAACCAGTCCCACGACCCCAGCCATTCCTACACCCAGTATGATAGCAGATAATGGTAATTGGAAGGGCCAAGCGAGACCGAACCGCGCTTTTAACACAACCGAAGTAATAAACGCTAAGCTTATGCCGAGTATTGTACCAGATGCGCCACCGCTGACCGTAAGAATTACCGCTTCCAGTAAAAACTGTCTTAAGATGTCGCTGTTTGTAGCACCCAAGGCCTTGCGTAAGCCAATTTCCCGGGTGCGTTCCGTGACCGAGACAAGCATAATATTCATAATGCCGATACCGCCTACAACCAATGAAATAGAAGCAATCATTGCGAGAAAAACCGTTAACGCCTGTGTAATTGTGCTCAAACGGTTCACAACGTCCTTTTGAGTCATAGCGTAAAAATCATCTTTTTCAGGATCAATAATGTTATGCATATCGCGCAAAGTTGTCTTGATGTCGCTGGCTGCCAGATCAACGTTTGCGCCGTCTTTGATGCTCACGAATACTGTATGAAAAAAATTAATGCCCAAAATATCTTTTTGCGCTGTTGAATAAGGTAACAGAACAAGTTCATCTACGTTAAAAACGGAAACTTGACCCAAGTTGGGCAATACACCAATTACACGTATATTTTGGTCGCGGATTTTAATAAATTTCCCCACTGCATCAGATTGACCAAAAAGTTTTTCACGGACAGTGGCACCAATTACCGCCACTTTGTTGCGCTGTAAAATATCATCGTCGGAAAAAATGGTACCTTCAGATGGAGAAATTTGAAACATTTCCGTTAATGCGCTTGATGTCCAGCCGAGAATTGTCGGACGGTAAGAGTTTTCCTGATAAGTAACAGCACCGGTGACCAAGACGGATGGGTCAACAGAGGCGACATCAGGTACATTTATAGGATTACGCAGGGCGTCGATTTCTCGTTGTTTTATTGAATTGGAGAGGACAGTCTCGGTGGCTTGGTTGGGGTTGGTCGGCTGGCGACCAGGATGCAACATAATGATGTTTCCGCCAAAACCTTTTACCTGGTCGAGAATCAGGCCTTGGGCACCTTGACCAAGAGCGACGACTAAAACAATCGCCATTACGCCGATGATAATGCCGAGAATCGTAAGAAGAGAACGGGCAAGGTTCGTTCTTAAACTGTGAAATGCTGTTTTGGTGATGGTGATTATGTCCATTGTTGAAGCAAGAAGTTGATTTAAATAGTGAAACTACGCGCACAACACAGCTTTTTTGTATATCGTATTTGGTATATGGTATATGGATTTAGTATGTTGGGATGTGTCGTCAAGTTTTTCGATGAAATTAACTTTAAAATGTAATACTTAATTTTGACGGATATTTTTCTGAACCCCATATACTATATACTAAATACCACATACAAAAATATTACTTTTCGTAACCGTTATGGCCGTGCATAAGACTACTTTGTTCATCAGATACAATCGTGCCATCTTGCACGCGGATCATTCTTTGGGCATAGCGTGCGGCCGGTGTTTCATGAGTGATAACCAGAATGGTGTGCCCTTGATGGTGTAAATTGTCCAATGTTTCCATAACGCTTTTTCCGGATTGTGAGTCGAGGTTGCCGGTGGGTTCGTCCGCCATTAAAACTTTTGGATTATTAACTAAGGCACGCGCGATGGCCACCCGCTGTTTCTCGCCACCCGATAGTTGAGACGGTCGGTGCTTGAGGCGATGGAGCATATTTACTTTTTCCAACATTGCCAAAGCTCTTTTTTCGTGTTGATTTTTTGGGATTGACGAATACTGGAGAGGCAATAATACATTTTCCATTACCGTAGAGCGGGCCAGAAGATGAAAAGCCTGAAAAATAAAACCGATTTGTTCATTGCGAAAGTGCGCGGCGTAAGGTTCATCGAACTTTGTGGTGTCGTGACCGTCAAAAAAATATTTTCCTTCGGATGGTTTGTCGAGCAGACCCAGAATATGGAGAAGTGTTGATTTTCCCGAACCGGAAGGGCCCATTATAGATACAAATTCGCCTTGGTTGATTGAAAAACTCACACCACGTAATGCGAGGGTTGCCACGCCGTCGTCTTGGTATGATTTTTTGACGTCACGAAGCTCGATGAGCGGAGCCATTATTTTACTGTCGAAACAATAACTTTATCACCGGAGTTTAGTCCGCTAACAACTTCAATTGTTCCGTTTGAGCCTAAAAGACCGGTGACAACTTCGCGCTCCGTCTCTGTGCCTTTGGTGTCAACAATTTTGACGTATTGTTTTTCATCACGCGTGATAATTGCCCGGCGTTGAACTCCGACAACATTTTCTTTTTTTGCGGCATGTACAATCACGTTGGCCGTTAAACCCGCTTTTATTTTTTCACTCAAGTTGTCTATTTTGAGACGTATTTCAAATGTTGGCACACCGCCAATCACTTTTGCCGCCGGCGCAACGCGTGTAACTGTCGCGGGGTATTGTTCCGTGGAGGGGAAGGCGTCGAATGTTACCGTTGCTTTTTGGTCAACTTTGATCTTCATAGCGTCGGTTTCCGGCACATTCGCCGTTACTTCCAGTACGCCGTTGCCCTGGATGCTTAAAATGGGTTTCGATGCGCTGGCCAATTCGCCTTCGTTAATATCGCGAGAAGCGATAATGCCGTCAAAGGGGGCAGTAAGCGTGCTCTTGGCGAGAGCGAGTGCGGCAAGGTTTTCACTCGCCTGAACCGCGGAAAGGCCCGGTGTGTTGAGAGACGCTTGGACGGATGCCTGATATTGCGCGCGTGCCAATTCCGCTGTTTTTTGGGAGTCGTAAGTACTGTTTAACAGGGAATCTTTTTGTTCGGAATAAACTTTCTGGGCGTTGTGATAGGTGGTTTCGGCGCTTAGGACAGTGGAATATTTTGTTTTGGCAGTTGAAGACTCGTCACCGTATTCGTCTCTTGTGGCGTTATAAGCATCGCCTGCTTGTTCAAAAGCGGCTTTCGCATCTACGACGGCTAAACGGTATTTCAGGATTGTTTTCTCGTTCAATTTCTTCGTGTTCGTGTAGTCCTGTTCCGCTTTTTGGGAAGAAATCAGGGTTTGGTCTTGCGTGGCGACGCGTTGGGCGCGGGCTTGGGCCAATTGTAATTGAGCGGAACGAACATCTATTTGGGCTAATTTTTGACCCTTTGTTACAACATCGCCACTATCAACAAAAATATTTTTGACTGTGCCGGCCAGCTCAAACGATAAATCTGAAGAAAGAGGGGATTTTACGTTTCCAGAAAAACTGACGTCTTGCACGATATCGCCACGCTCGGCCGTGACGGTGCGGGTCACATTAATGGCGGTGCCGTTTCTTCGTCCAAATATTAGATAACCAATTATCAATAAAACAATTACGACTGTGATACTAGTGTAAATTTTCGTAGATTTTTTCATAGAATATGCGTCCAGTTTATTGTATTTTGTGGTTTTTGCCAAGAAGAATTTTTTAAAGTAAAATGAGAAGGAAATAAATGAAAAAGATTGTTGCTTTCTTTGTTGTTGCGCTACTCCTTAGTGTTTCTCTGGTTCTGTTTGCCGCGTCAAAAAGTAAGCCCGTACCAAAGCCGGCACTTGGAAAAATTATTGTTACAGCGAGTTTTTATCCTTTGGCTGAGTTTGCAAAAAGAATTGGTGGAGATTACATCGACGTTGTAAATATTACGCCCGCAGGTGTGGAAGCGCATGATTATGAACCAACTCCACGTGATATCGCGGCAATAAGAGTTTCGAAAGTTTTCCTTTATCAGGGTGCCGGATTTGATCCTTGGGCGGAACGAGTGGCACAAGACTTAAAAGGAACCGACGTAAAGGCGGTGAATATTACTGATCAGTTTGATTTAAAATCGGTTATCGGTGAAGGAGTCACCGCGAAAGACCCTCACGTGTGGCTGGATCCTGTTTTGGCACAAAAAGAGGTGTTGAAAATTCGTGACGCGATAATAAGTGTTTTTCCGCAATATTCCGATCGTTTTAACCAAAACGCGGACGCATTTATTGTGAAATTGGTGGCATTGGACACCTTTATTCGTAAGTCGTTAACCGGTTGCGCACTTTCCGATATAATTGTTTCTCATCAGGCTTTTAGTTATTTCTCCAGCCGTTATGGAATAAACGAGACGGCGATTTCCGGAATTTCTCCCGAAGAAGAACCGTCCGCGCAAAGACTCGGAGAAGTGGCACAGTTGGCAAAAGAAAAAAATATTAAAACAATTTTCTTTGAGACATTGGCAAGCCCCAAACTTGCCGAAACGGTTGCCAAGGAAGCGGGATTAACGACGTTGGTTCTTAATCCTTTGGAGGGATTAATTCCGGAAGAAATCAGTTCCGGCAAAGACTACTTGTCGGTTATGGCAGATAACGTGCATAATTTACAGCAAGCGTTGCAATGTCTGAACCAATAATCAAAGTTCAAAAATTAAATTTCCAATATCTTGGGGAGCAGGTTTTACGTAACTTG
Organism: bacterium; assembly: GCA_030647555.1. Classification (NCBI taxonomy): domain Bacteria; species bacterium. The sequence continues at coordinate 33,990 of JAUSJG010000008.1, forward strand.
TCGTTTTCTATTGATGCCGGTGAATATCTGGGAATTATCGGGCCAAACGGGGGTGGTAAAACAACGTTGGTAAAAATTTTGTTGGGATTGCTTAAGCCGACTTCCGGTCAGGTGGTAATGTTCGATCAGACTTTAGAAAATTTTCATGATTTTAATCGCCTTGGGTATGTGCCCCAAAGAATTTCGCATACCGATAGTGGGTTTCCGGCAACCGTTAATGAAATTGTTTTTAGCGGGCGCACCGCCGATAAGCATCCGTTTTATCGTGTTACTGCCGAAGATAAAAGAGTTGTCGAAGAGGTAATGAAGGTAACGGAAATAAACAGCTATCGTCATCGGTTAATTGGTAACTTATCCGGCGGGGAAAGACAGCGGGTATTTATCGCGCGTGCCTTGGCTTCAGATCCGGAAATACTGATTTTAGATGAACCGACGGTCGGTGTGGATGCGATGGCACAAAAGCAATTTTATTCGTTTCTAAAAGTGCTTAATAAAACACGGGGAATCACGATTCTGTTTATCACTCATGATTTGGAAATGATCGCAAGGGAAGCCACTAAAGTGCTTTGTTTGAATCATAATTTGGTTTGTTATGGTGATCCGTCTGCCGCTTTGGATGACAAAGTTTTACTTGATATGTATCAGACAGACATGAAACACGTTCACGATCATTCACACGAAAACGACCAACATGCTTGATTTGTTCCAGTATGACTTTATGATTCGCGCTTTCATTGCCGGTATTGCCGTGGCCTTGGTGGCGCCAACGATTGGAACATTTCTTGTTGTGCGTCGGTATTCACTTATGGCGGACACTTTGGCGCACGTGTCTTTGGTTGGAGTGGCGATTGGTTTGGTCACGAAAACTCAACCGGTACTGATGGCGATTGTGGCGGCAATAATCGCGGCGGTTTTTATTGAAAAATTGCGCGGTACCAAGCGGGTTTTTGGGGAATCGATTTTGGCACTGTTTCTTTCCGGTAGTTTGGCAATTGCCAGCGTGATTATCAGCGCGGCGGGCGGGTTTAATATGAGCCTGCTAAATTTTCTCTTTGGCAGTATTACTACCGTCACGCAATTGGATGTTTACGTTATCGTCGCGATGAGTTTGGTGATTTTGTTTACCATATTTGTTTTCTTCAATAAGTTTTTCCTGGTGTCGTTTGATGAGGAGTTGGCGCGCACAGATGGAATTCGCGCAAAAGCATATAGCACGTTATTGGTGGTATTGGCCGCCGTTACCGTTGCTTTATCAATGCGGATTGTCGGAGTGTTGCTCATTGGTGCCTTGATGGTAATTCCGGTGATCACCGCGATTCAGTTTAGTCGTGGTTTCCGTGCCACAATACTGCTTAGTATCGCCACCTCATTCATGTCGGTTGTCGTTGGTTTATTAACTTCTTATTATTTCAGTCTCGCCAGTGGTGGAACGATTGTCGTGGTGGCCTTGCTTTTGTTTTTATTAAGTATTGTTTTTAATAAGAAAACATAAATAAGTTATGTGCGATTTCATGCAGTGTGTGTCGGCGAGACCAGACGTTAAAACAGTCCCAACTTTGGAATGGACAGTTTTAACGTCTGGTCTCGCTTTTTACTGCAGTGTAATTAGGGGGATCATTATTGTTTCCATTATTTTCCTTTTCCCGGCGGGGGCTTTCGCGGCCAGTCCCTTGTTGGATCAAGTTTCTGTTGGCACGGTACAGATCAAAAAACAAATGGCGAAAAATTTCGTTTTAGACGCTGACGGTAAAAAATTCACCGTACCGGTAAAAACATTGAAAAATTTTGTTTCCATGATCGAAGCAGGTGATAATACAATGATAAAACTTAAGGCTTGGCACATTTATGATTTTTTAAATGTATATGTATCTCCAAACGTGAATGATGAGGGCGCGAACGCGCGTTTTGTTATGAAAAACGGGACGTGGGTTTTTAGCGCGCCCGGGCGAGAAGGGAAAATTGTTGATGGGGTAAAGACTTCATTGGCGATTCGCAGTGCATTAGCGTCAGGAAAAAGTATGGCCAAAGTTTCGATGAAAAAATACCTGCCCCCGATTACATCGGAGAAGGAGTTTAAGAAATTGGGTTTAAACACGATTATCGCGGAAGGCACCACGAATTTTGGCGGGAGTCCTGCTAATCGCGTTAAAAATATTACGGTTGGTCGGGATAAATTACAGGGAATACTGATTGCTCCGAATGCTGAATTTTCTTTGGTAAAAACACTAGGTTCAATCACAAAAGAAACAGGTTTTTTTCCGGAACTTGTTATTAAAGAGAATGTCACAGTTCCGGAATATGGCGGGGGATTATGCCAAATCTCCACAACCCTCTTTAGAGCAATTGTTGCCGGTGGGTTCAATGTCACGGAACGTCGCAATCATGCTTATCCGGTTAAATATTACGGAACACCGGGATTCGATGCCACTATTTATTCACCGCGTCCGGATTTGCGGTTTATCAATAATACCGGTAATTGGTTGATATTGCAGGGTTTAATCGCGGGTAATAAATTAACTTTTCAAATTTACGGCAAGCCGGATGGACGTAAGGTAAAAATCGATGGGCCGCATGTGATAGAGAAAAAACCCGATGGTTCGCTTAAAACATTATTACGTGAGGTTGTTCTTGATAAAAATGGAAAAGAAATATTAAATAAACTTTTCCCAAGTTCATATAAATCGCCCGACCTTTTTCCTATTACCAGGAAAGAAAATGGGGAAAGTGGTACTATTAAGCCATGAAAAAAATACTTCTAGTAGTAATTGCGATAGTGGTCATCCTGGGGGGTGCTTTATTTCTTTATGCAAAGAGGTTTACTCCGGAGCAAAGATTGCAGGCGGCGTTTGTGAATTTGGTTAAAGCGGTGAATGGTCATTTGCAGGCGAAGGTGGACATCAAGACTGATCCGGCAACATCAGCGACGCTTTCGGAATTTAAAATAGATACGGATGGTAATTTCCAAAAAGGAAACGGTGGTCAATTAGACCTTGATTCCAGTGTTGTTGTCGAGGGTTCGATGACAGGAGCTTCGGTGATTGGAAAAGGCGCAGTTCGTTTGGTTGGTGGAAAATTGTTTTATAAGTTAGATGAAATTCCAGTTGCCTTAGCTGACATTACTTCCATTCGTGGCAAATGGCTTCCCGGTACAACAAATATTAACCTGCTTCCGGATGCTGCACGCGCGAATATGGTAGTATTATTTCAGAAACCGCAACTTTTTACGTCTATTAAACAGATTGGTAAAGAAAAAGTTGGGACCACAAACACAACGCATTTTCAAACAATCTTCTCGGCGAGCGGTTATGCCAGTTTTGTCGAGGAATTTTCTAAATTGTCCGGTAATGCAACACCCGTGAGTAAAGCTGATTTGGAAAATGGTGTGAAGGCGTTAAACAATGTTCCGTTTGATGTTTGGCTCGATTCAGGAAACAAATTACGCAAAGTCGCTGTGTCTTATATAAATCCGCAAAATAAGGCGAACGTGAGTATTGAATTGTTGCTGACAAACTTTGTTGGAAAAGATAAAATCGCCGAACCGGCACAATCGGAACAAATCACACCCGCCCCGGCAACACCAGTCGCTTCAGTGGCTCCGATTGTATCGCCTGTCGCAACACCAGCAACAAAATAAAAATATTTAAGCAGTTGTTATTTTGGTTGATTCCTTTAATGGATCATCCTAAATTTGGATTTGATTAAAAGTGTTTGTCAGATATTTTTAAGTAAAAAAAGGAACCCTTATCGCATTCTCGAAAGAGAAAGGGGTTCAACGGGAATCGATCCAGATTCCTGACTACATTTGTCGGTAGTCGCGATGGCGGTGCGGCTGCATGCAGTGAAGGCTGTACGTCCAGCCGTCGGCGTCGGATGCATAGATGGTGAAGTCGTCCTTCGGCGGATCAAGCACCATATTTCTGACCAACGTGCTCTGGTCCGAATTCACCCTGCATTCGCACAACACCCGCTCGTACCCGCCTTGGTAAACACCGTGGATCACGAGTACTCCGTCGTCTCGGATCTCCAGGTACGGCTTTACCAAAGGAGAGACGGTGAAACTGACGTTACACCCTTCACTTTGGAACAACAGCGGGTCGGAGTGTTCGTGAGCGATGTCCCATTGCTCAAACATTCGCTTGCGCACCATCTCCGCTTGGTTCGCGCACTGCTTGGGCGCATAGAGGCTGAGCGACCACAATGCAACGCGGCGCGAATAAGTGTGGGTGGACTGCATGACTTTTCCTTTCAAAGAACGGGGGGGGTGGAACAATTACCTGATTAAACAAGAGATAATTCTACTCCTTTTTTCAGTTTTTGTCAATAGTTGCTGATTTTGGTGTTAAAAATTGGCTAATGATAAGCAAAAGGTGTCAGGTACTTTTTGTCGAACAAAAAGTACCTGACACCCTACGTTTTACGCTATACTTATCCAATGGACACAAACATCATCTTTGGAATTATTATCGGCGCGTTGATCGGGGCAGTTATAATGCTGGTTTTGGCGCGCAAAAAAGGAAATGATCGCACAGCGGAACAAAATCTGATGGATCGTTTTGATAAATTTCAACGCCAGGTGGAGGCACGGCTGGATTCATCTAAGGAGTTTTTGGCCGAGCGAGTAAATGCCACAGAACGAACGGCGCGGGAACTTTCGCAGCATTTTGGACATTTACGGGAAGCATCACAGCACATATTGCGAACCAATACCGAGATTTTGGATTTTCAAAAAATGCTCGCTTCACCGTCGGCGCGCGGTGGTTTCGGCGAAATGCTTTTGGAATCTTTACTGCGAGACATTCTTCCGCAAGACCGTTATGAATTGCAATATACTTTATCATCGGGCGATCGTGCCGACGCGGTTTTGAAATTGCAAGATGGTTACATTGTTGCAGTCGACGCAAAATTTCCGCTCGCTTGGTACGAACCATTGGTGCACGCATCGGACGAGCAAGAACATTTGGAAGCGTATCGCGCCTTTTCGGCGGATGTAAAAAAACACGCCAAAGATATTGCCAATAAATATATTCACGAACAAGATCGGACGCTTTCATTCGCATTTATGTATATTCCGACCGAGGGTGTTTATTACGAAATCGTCCGCAATCCGGAACTTTGGAACGCGATTACGGCTCTCAAGGTTTATCCTGTTTCACCGAATTCTTTTGTGCCGTACATGTACACCGTTTTGGTGGGCTTAAAGGGTATGCAAATCGAAAAAGAAGCAAAACATATTTTGGAGTTACTTGGAAAATTACAAAAAGATTTTACCCGCGTGGATACGGAATTTGGAAAAGTGGGCGCGCACCTTGAACAGGCCTTGCATCGCCATGAAGACGCGGAAAAGATTTTTTCCCGGTTGAAGGGGAAGGTAGAAGGATTGAGTACCGGTTCACAGGCAGAAGTTTTGGATTCCGGCGAAGAAATAAAACCGGAAGAAGTATAAAAAAACCGCTCACGTGAGCGGAGACCCTAGGCGGCCAGAAATTTGCGATACTGACTTCGTCGATAGACCATGTACCATCTCTGATCGTAAGTTGTCAGTGCGTTGTCAGTTAGGCGGTAGGCAGTGACACGGAGGCTGGAAAACTTCTCGTGTTTCCGGCTTATGCGCTTTACATATCCAGCGACGATCAAGGAATTCAGAATCTGCTGGAGTTTATCCTTGCGAAGAAGGAAATCAGATCGTCGAAATTCACTGATCAGTTCGCCTATTGAAAGGCATGTTCCTCGCGGGGAGAGTTTCTCGATGATATACTTTTCGATTGAAAAATAGGTTAGAAAGTTTCTTCTGATCCGGTCGAAGATCAACGTTACAACGGAAACGAGCACAAAGGTTGCGCAAAACACTTGCAGGGTTGACATGATCAAATCCTTCGTCAGAAATGAGGAAAGTTGGAAAGAAAGAACAAAGACCTATTTTACTCAATGTCGGGTAAAAGTCAAAATTAGGTGCTTGCCTATTGCCTTAACGAGGACTTTTCTTTACATTCAGCCTTATGCAACTCCCGGAACGTGCTAGAGAAGTAATTGAGGGTTTGGATCAAACACGTGGTCTATTTTATAACGTTGGTCGGCCGACGGCGGAGTTATTGTATGTTTTTGCTAAATTGCTTCGGCCAAAGCGTGTTGTGGAAGTGGGAACGGCTAATGGGTACTCCTCGATTATTTTGGGGTCTGCGGTTAAGGATATTGGCGGTTCAGTTATTACAATTGAGCGAAACGGTCGAATGGCGGAAAACGCGCAAAAAAATATCTTTTCTGCCGGGCTACAAGACGTAGTCACGGTTCTTCCCGGGAGCGCGTATAAGATATTGGATCGTTTATCGGGACCATTTGGTATGGTTTTTTTGGACGCGACCAAACAGGAATATCTTGGTTACTTTGAACGTGTAAAAAATAAAATTTCACCCAATGGTTTATTGATTGCCGATAATGTGGTTTCGCATGAACAAGAGTTGGGCGATTTTATGCGAGAGGTGAGTGGTGATAATAATTTTTCGTCCTCAATTTTGCCATTTGGAAGTGGGCTAATGATTGCTACGAGAAACCCTGTCAAAGAGCCTGTAGAGAAAAAACATATTTCGGATATGGGTGAATTGGTAAAACAAATCGGACCAAGGATATTTCAAGGCACGGCACGTGACGTGCAAAACGGGAAAATCTTTCTTAAAAATTTGTACGACAAAACAAATAATGATATTCATTTAAAGCAAGAATCGGCGGACGATTTGGATGGTTACGAAGAAGCACTTTTTGAGGAAGAGAGTAAACTTCCGGAGTTGTAATTATATTTTTGGACACTTGCACTGAATAAGAACAGACAAATTTATTCTTAAAAAATTTTCAATGATCAATTCCCAATTTTCAATTAATTATCAAACGACTTAATTATCAATTGACGACGTCGCCTTTTGATAATTTAAGAATTGGTCATTAATTGATAATTGACCATTGAAAATTGATAATTATCAAGTTAATTTATTGGCTTATGAGCGTGATTTTATTTACGATTTCCTCAAAAACCGTCTTAACATTTAAAGCAAATAATGTTTCGTCGGCGGTTTGCAGTTTTTTAATTTCACGCAGTTTTGTAACATCATAAGTTGGTTTTGTACCTTCAGCCCGAATCACGTGTCCATAATTTCCCCACGGTGCAGTGCGCGTTTCGTCGGTTGGGCCGAACAATCCAAATGTTGAAACTTTTTGGGAGACGGCAACGTGCATTAAGCCGGAATCATTACTGACAAACAAACTACACATACTCATTAGTGCTGTCGTTTCGCGTAGCGAGAGGGTGACATTGAATGGCTCATGTCGCATGTTTTTTGCAATTTCCGTTTTTAAGTGGTCTTCATCCGCACTACCGAAAATTAAGATTTTGGCTTTAAATTGGTCGGCCAATTGGTCGGCCAATTGTGCCCAGCGTTCAGTTGGCCAGCGCTTATAGATCATGTCCGAGTTTGTTCCAGGGTGAAGGCCAATCAAATTTGTTTCATTGATATTGTTTTGTGTAAGAAAATATTCAGCTCCTTTTTGCTCGTCAGAAGTAAGTGGAAAATCATATTCGGTATTTGTGGAACTGGTATCAATATCAAGCCCTTGAAGTAAGTTTAGATTTTGTTGAATGTCGTGTATCTGTTGCAGTGCGAATGATTTTGTAAGAAAGAGGCCACTATTTTTCAAGAAATGATAATTGTATTTATGGCCGATGCGTGTTGGTATCATGCCAAAAGAAAGGAGTGAACTGCTAGTGATCAACTGTCCAGGGTAAGCAACTATCCCAATATCAAATTTTCCTTGCTGTATCGTTTTAATCATTCCAACGCGCTGTCTTAATGATGGTTTTGGGAATCCAACAAACAAATTTTTGATATTATTATTGTGTAGTAATACATCTTTTGTTCCGCGTGGTGCCACCATCACCGAAATTTCTGCGGTGGAATTTGTCTCTTTTAGTTTCTTTATTAAGGGTGTTTGCATGAGTAAATTTCCGATACCGGACATTGCCATAACAAGAACGTGCGGTCGTTCGGTTGTCTTATAATTAATCATGCTTCTGTTTTAACAAATCAGCATAAAGTTTTCGGAGCTTTGCCACACTTTGATCCCAGGCGAATTCCGTGTGGGCGCGTAAGCGTGCCGTTTCCGCCATTTCTTTTGCCACAATTCCGTTTGAAAGAATAGTAATTGTCTTTGAGGCTAAATCGGCAACATTTTCAGGCTCAAAAAGCAAGCCAGTTTTTTCGTTTCTTACGATGTAGGGGATGGCGCTGCCATTTGTCGCCACAATAGGACAACCGGCCGCACCGGCTTCCAAAAGTACAATTCCAAATGCTTCGAAGCGACTAGGAAAAACAAAAGTACTGGCATTTTGATATGCCCCGATGAGTTGGTCGCGGGTGGTTTTTCCTGTCCAGGTTATAAATTTTTCCAAACCAAGGGCCTTTGCTTGTTCTTCGCATTGTTTTCGAAAGCCAAAATCTTCGCCGATAATTACCAAATGCGTATCGGGAACTTGTTTCATAACTTGAGGTAAAGCGCTAATGAGAAGATCGACGCCCTTGGCCTTTGCGATGCGACCCGCAAAAAGTAAGATGTTTTTGGCGGTGACATTCCATGCTGGAAATGGATTATTTTTTTTTGTTGAAAACGTTTCGGCTTCAATTCCTGGCGGAATTAATTCCACTCGGTCTAACATAAAGCCATCTTTTTTTAGCATTTCATGTTCGTAGGGAGAAATGACAACAACGGCGTCCGCCGCGGCGACGGTCGCTTTGCCATAAAGTATTCTGTAGAGTTGCCACTTCATTGAACGGCGATTGTCGGTGTTGTAGTAATAGGTGTTTAAAACGAAAGGGATGTTTCTTTTTTTGGCCACGCGTGCGGCAATGTCCGCCGGTGCATACCAAAACGCATGGGCGTGTAAAATATCCATTTCCATTGTTTGTAAATCTTCTTTTAAGTTTATCGGAATGGGGTAACCGACAGAATCGAAAGTGTGCGCGTCGTGGCGGTGGATGTAAGGCGGATCAATTGGAGGTGGGTCCAGCAGGGTTGGTGGATGGTGCATTTTTAGATTGGTGGTCTCAACCGAGACGTCTTCGCCTTCAGCGCGCAATCGTTCTACCAGTTCTTTCGTATAATCTTCAACACCGCCGGTGGCGGGAGGATAACGGAGGAGGGTGTGGACTATTTTCATTTTTGTTTTAGGAGTGCCAAGTATTTCCTGCACATTTTGTATTCATATTGTGCGCTGAATAAACACCAAAGCCAACCTTGCCAGCCGTCCAGGATACCGCGCTGACGAATAAATTTTCTGATGAGTTGCTTGAATGCGCGTTCGTGTAAAAAATATATTCTTGAAAACGGATTTGCCGGAGAAACAGAAACGGATTTGCCTGCACGGTCTTTGCCGATACCAAGCATCTGTTCCGCGTCGGCGCTGGAATATTTTTCTTGGCGCTCTTTGTAACCCGCAATTGTTTGATAGTGGCTGTGGTGGAGAATGAAATTATTTGATCTGCCTGAATCCGGAGCGCCAAATTGGATGCGCGTATTGTCGCTTTTGCGCACCACTTGTTCGTGCACCAAGCTGTCGTTCCAGCGCGCATGTTCACGACTGAATAATCTTAAATTATTGCCGGCCAAATGTTTTAGCGGACGGCCGAGAAAAACTGTGATAATTCTTAGCCAGTAGAAATTGAATTGTGGTGTTTCTAAAATAGCGCGCAGTTCGATGTTTAGCTCCGATGTTATTTCTTCATCCGCGTCAATTTGTAGAATAAAGTCGCAATTGGTTTTACTGACGGCAAAGTTTTTTTGCGGACCATAGCCAAGCCAATTTTGCTGAAAAACTTTATCGGTAAAACGCTTGGCGATATTGACGGTATTGTCGGTGCTACCACTATCAACAACAATTATTTCTGTGGCTAAATTCTTAACACTGGCAAGAGCAGTTGCAAGAAATTTTTCTTCATTTTTTACAATACAAATTACGGCCAGGGTTTTCATTTTGTTTGATATGTTGACGCAACCTCCGCGATTGTCGCAAAACGAACTGGAAGGTGGCGGATAAAGCGTAAGTGCGACTCGAGACTATGAAGTTGTACAGAATGAAGCTCGTTTGCTTGATTAACATGATGATAAGTTTCAATTAGCCATTTATTACCCCAATAAGCTTTTAGCGCCCAAAGATTCCATTTCAAAACTGAAAAATTATTTCTTGATGCATTAAAAGTGTTTAGAGCAAAAAAATCTTTTGGTGGTAAATTTTCCCAACCACGTTTCGTTGTGCGGGCAGCAGAAAAATATTGGGAGGAAATTTCTTTCACGCGCTTGTCGAACGCGCCACCCGGATAAATCAGTGTAGTTGCATTAGTTTTTTCTTTGCTCTCCTTTAATTCTTTTTGAATTTGCTCATCGGAAAGGGAAGGGAGTGGTACGTGGCTTAGGCCGTGCGCCGCTAATTCGTGTCCCTTTTTGGCGCAATAATCTTTCCATGTGTCTAGTGATAAAACGGATGTATTTGGAGGCACAACAACTTTTTTTGCGTTCACGGGGACGGCAACTGTTGCCCTGAAGCCATATTTTTCAAAAAGCGGCAAAGCCTCCGACATAATTTCGGAATATCCATCATCGAAGACGAAAGAAATTATACCGCGAGGTTTTAACATGTGGTCATTTGTGAATGGTCTCGTTTTTGCGGAGTGTATCAACCAAGGAGTAATCTGTAGTTTGTATATAGTATATGGTATATAGTATATTAATTTTAGGGGCCTTCATTTTTCGTTGTGGTTAATTCAGACCGTGAATCTGGTCGTAAATTTATTTTTCACGCGCGCTACTAAATTCGATTTTAGAAGGTGGTAATTTGTAGTTAATAATTCCATATACTATATACCAAATACAATATACTAATCAGAATCCAATCCGCTTAAACACTTCGATATTCTTATTGCACCAGTCGAAAAGTTTTGTGACCCCATCAACAGGTGTAACTTTTGGTTCCCATCCCAAGACATTTTTGGCTTTATCAATGTTGCTGATATAGACAGGTTGATCACCAGGGCGCCAGTCACTGCTTTTAAGCGGAATTTCACGGCCGAGGAATTTTTCCAACATTGGAAATATTTCCTTGATAGCCAAAGCCTTATCTGGCCCACCGCCGATATTAAATACTTGGCCACTTACTTTACCGATATTTTCTACGCCCAGTTCATAGGCGCGGGCAAGATCTTCGACATATAATACGTCGCGGACTTGTTTGCCATCGCCATAAATGGTGATATTTTTTTGAAGCAAAGCGGCAATGGTAAACCACGCGATCCAACCCTGATCTTCCACGCCATATTGACGTGGGCCATAAATGCAGGATTGACGGAAAACAATCGTTCGTAATCCGTAGATGCGGGCATAGTCGCGAACATACTGATCGGCCGTGCCTTTGGAACAACCGTATGGTGAGTGGAAATCTAATAGGCGGTCTTCGCGGATTCCTTCCGGCAAGTCGCGATATTTATAGCGCGTGCCATCATCAATAACCACAATATCTTCCATGCCACCGTAAACTTTATTGGTAGAGGCGTAAATTAATACCGGATTGGCCTTTGTGGTGCGGATTGCTTCCAGTAGATTCAGTGTGCCGACGACATTGATTTCAAAATCCTCGCGCGGATTGGCGACCGAAGTGGTGACGGCAACTTGTGCCGCCAAGTGAAAAACCGCGTCGTGTTTTTGCACTTCTTCCTCCAAAATTTTATTATCGGTGCGCATATCGGCTTTAATAAAACGAATTGCCGGATGTGTCTGTTGTAGCCACTTTAAATTTTCATCGGTCCCACGACGCGATAGATTATCCAGAACGGTTACTTCCCAGCCTTTCTTGGAAAAATAATCGGCAAAATTGGTGCCGATAAATCCGCACCCGCCGGTGATGAGTAGCTTCATTTCTTTTTGGCGACGTAGAAGATTCCGGTGGCAATCATCCAAGGAGAAAGAGAATTCATTATTTTTTTAATCAAGACACCAAACCAGTTCAGGCGGTACGGTTCTTTACCGCGCAATATCGGCCAATCCACCCATAGTCCATAATGACTGGACGGTTCCGGTAGGTCGTGTGGATCGATTTCCATTACTTCAAAGCCCATTCCTTCTAATAAGACGCGAATATCGCCCTTACGAAAAACATGACTGGTAAATACCGCTTTTTGGCTCATGAGTTTGGCCCGAACAAAGTATTCCAGACTCTTCATTGGAAAATAGGTGTAACGACGGAGCGGGTTGCCATAAGGAACTTCCAGAAAAAGATAACCACCTGTTTTCAAAATTCTTTTTGCCTCTTCCGCAACCTGTTTTGTCTTGTCTTCCGCATATTCCCAAACCCCGATCGCCATGTAGCCGTCAAAAGAATTGTCCGCAAAGGGGAGGTGTAATACATCAGCGGTTTGTACCGGTAAATCAGGATATGCTTGTTTGGCTAAGGCGATGGCCTTTTTGGAATTATCCACGCCTTCCACGTCAAAACCGCGTGCCCGCATAAAAGCAATCCAGGCCGCGAGGCCACAACCGGCATCCAAATAATGTTTCCCCTTTTCTAAGTACTTTGTGACCAATGGGTAGAAGAGTTGTTTGCGGTACTCTTCCGGGTCGTCTTTCTGTAATCCATCCGCCTCATATTCGCGGTCCCAGTTTTCGGTTGGCTGCACTCCGTCTTGATAAAACTTGCGTAATTTATAGTAGCTGTACATAAGTGATGATAATAGGATACAGGTAAAACACCTCGTTCGACAAGGCTTTTTTACTTTAGGGACTGTCCCTAAAGTAGCGCATACTGCATACAAAATACTGTATACTGCATACATGACTAAAATTGCCTATATTACAAACGCGCCGCCACAAGCAGGGATGGGGAAACCGGCACGAGAGATTTATAGCAGAATTAACCCCCCCCTTAGTCCCCCCTTGAATAATGGGGGATACGTGGCGGATTTCTTTTATCTCGATGCCAGTAAAAGAGAACTATTAAAAAATGATGTAAAAATCGCGGAAGTGAGCAATCTGCCAAAACCTTTACAGTTGAAACCGATTCAGTGGTGGCGTCTGGCGCGTCAATTACCCACAGAAGGTTATGACCTTTGGCACATTACAAATCAGACGTTGTCGTTTATTCCACGGCAAGATTTTCTATTGACTGTTTATGATTTGATTGAACTATTGGAACCGCAAGAAAAATTTGGGAAATACGTTGCGCAATATCTATACAAAGGAATTCCTAAGGCGAAACACATTATTTGTATCTCGGAATATACCAAAAAGATGTTACAGCAAGCCTACGCCGTACCTGATGAAAAAATCACCATTATCCCGTTGGGGGTTGGGGAACATTTCAAACCAATCGAAGGGGTACGAGAAAGTATCGCCTATCATGAACTGCTGGCGCAAAATAATTTACCGAAAGACGCGAAAATCATTTTGTATGTCGGGTCGGATCATCCGCGTAAAAACTTGAATTTGCTGGCCGGGGTTTTGACGAAAGTTAAAGCGCGGGTGCCAAACGCGTATTTGGTGAAAGTGGGTGACCCTGGTCTAATGGCGGGTCGTATCGATTTTCAAGATAAATTAGCCGAACTGGGGCTAACTGATGCTGTGCGCTTCATTAGCAATGTCGGTGATGAAAAATTACGTTTATTGTATGCATCAGCGGATGTCTTCGTTTTTCCGTCTTTCTATGAAGGTTTTGGGATCCCACCATTAGAAGCGATGGCGTGCGGAACGCCGGTTGTTTGCTCCAATGCCACTAGTTTGCCGGAAGTAGTTGGGGACGCGGGGTTGTTGCATGATCCGACGGACGTTGAGGGTTTTGCCACGTCAATTACTAGGATTTTAACGGACACGAATTATTCTGCGGAGTTGAGTCGCAAAGGATTGGAAAGAAGCAAGATGTTTTCGTGGGAGGGGATTGCGCAAAAGACGGCGGAAGTGTATCGGAGAATGACGGCGAGTATTTAGTATTTTGTATATAGTATATGGATTTATCAATAACAAACGTCGAGTGTTGTGTAGATGATATATATAGTTAAGGTTAAAAACAATTTACGAATGTTGTTGCTACTTCCATATACTATATACCAAATACAATATACAAAAATCTTGACGATAACGATGTAATATAATATGATTAAACACGATGAGTGAAAGAAAGTTATCGATTGGAGATCGTGTCATCGGTTCGGGCGAGCCCTGTTTTATCATCGCCGAAGCTGGTGTGAATCATAATGGTAGTTTGGCGCGTGCCAAACAATTGATTGACGCGGCGAAGGCTTCCGGTGCGGACGCGGTGAAATTTCAAAAACGCGACCTGGAAGAAATTTATCAGAAAAAGGTGTTAGACAATCCAAACGATTCCGAGCAAAAATATCAATTTTTGATTCCTATGCTAAAGGAATTTGAGTTGAGCGATGATCAATTTAAGGAACTGGAAAAATATGCCAAAGAAATTGGTATTATGTTTTTGGTTAATCCTTGGGACATCAAGAGCGCGGATAAGTTAGAAGAATTGTTTGATATTCCGTTTTATAAAATAGGGTCACCGGATTTAACTAATTCGGAATTGCTGTCGCACGTGGCGAATTTTGGTAAACCGATGGTTTTGTCGACTGGAATGAGTACGACCGATGAAATTAAGGAAACGGTAAAACTATTGGAAGAAAAGAAAGTGAATTTCGCGTTACTGCATTGTAATAGTACGTATCCGGCACCGTTCGATAAAATAAATTTGAAGTTTATGGAAAAGCTGCGTGAATTTGGAGTGCCGGTTGGTTATTCCGGGCACGAGCGTGGCATTACAGTGGCGATGGGCGCAGTGGCGATGGGGGCGTCAATTATTGAGCGTCATCTTACTACCGATAAAACGTTGGAAGGAACGGATCATAAGGCCAGCTTGTTGCCGGAAGAATTTAAGCAAATGGTGCAAGGAATTCGTGAAGTTGAAATGTCGCTGGGCAAAGCGGAACGCGTTTTGTCACAAGGCGAGATGATGAACCGCGAGATTCTTGGAAAAAGTATTATCGTCGGAAAATTTATTCCCGATGGCACTGTGATTACTCGTGAGATGTTGGAAATAAAAAGTCCGGCCAAAGGTTTATCACCACAGCGCCTAAAAGATGTTGTGGGTATTGTCGCCCAGCGCGATATTTTTGCCGGTGAATTTATTACGGAAGATGATTTGAAAGACGATAATTTGATGCGTGATTTTAAGAGTACGGATATTAAATGGCGCTGGGGCATTGTCGTGCGGTTTCATGATTTCCAAAAATACTTGCCATACGAGCCAAAATTGTTTGAATTTCATTTGAGTGACAAGGATTTGGAGATGAACTTGCCTGAAGGTAATTTCAAACAAGAGCTAGTTGTTCACGCGCCGGAGTATAGCTATCGTACTTACTTAAATTTGGTTTCCGTTAACAAAGAAGAACGGGAACTGGCACTGAAGAATTTGCAAAAGAGTCTGGATTTAACGAAAAAACTGGCGGAAAAATTCACAGGTAAACCCAAATTTGTGTTTCACTCCGGTGGTGTTACTTTGGCGCCATATGAAAAACCGCAAGAATTGGTGCAAATCCTTATCGATATGATAGGCCGATTAAAAGGAGATGGAGTGGAAATTCTGCCGGAAAATTTACCGGCGCGGAATTGGATCTTTGGTGGTGAATATGTAACGAATATATTTATGTTTGCCGATGAAATCAAAAAGATTTTGGATCAAACCGGTCTCAAGATGTGCTTTGATACCTCGCATTCAATGTTGGCTTGTAACATGCATAATATTGATATTTACGAAGAAATTAAAAAGTTGCGACCATATATTAGTCACATGCATATTTCAGACGGCGCGGGCGTAGGAGAAGAGGGTCTTCAGGTTGGTAAGGGAGAAATTGATTGGGCGAAATTGATGGGTGTGATGGATGGCTATCAAAATACAATGGTGCCCGAAATTTGGCAGGGTCATTTACACAATGGACGTGGATTCTTTCAGGCACTAACACACTTGAAGGGATATATGCGATGATTAAGACGTATGTCTTTGCGAGGGGTATCAACCCCGAAGCAATCTCTAGAAATTCTTTGTATATAGTATTTGGTATATTGTATATGGAATTATTTTGTGAGATTGGCTTTCTACTGTTTCGGGAATATAAAACACTAGTGTCGCCTTACGTGGTTAAAGTTTGATAAATCAATATACTAAATACTATATACTAAAACTATGTACGCACTTGAAAAGTTCTATCCCAAAGGTTTTGACCCGGCACGTTACTGGGAGGATCGCTATGCGCAAGAACATGCGGCGGGAAAAAGTAGTGAAGAATACGCCAAACAAGAATTTTGGCCACTAATGGAAAAATATCTTTCTAAAGAAAAACTCTACTTGGATGCCGGCTGTGGAATTGGTGGCTGGATAATTTTCCTCAAAGAACAGGGCTACAACGTAGAGGGTATTGATATTGCAGCACGTACGCTTCGGGCGCTTATGGAATATGATCCTGATTTAAAACTTAAAATGGCGACGATGACTGGGATTCCGTACACCGATAGTTCGCTGGATGGGCTACTGTCTATCGGAACATTGGAATATGTGAAAGACAAAGTCCCGGTTGCTTTAAAAGAAGTGAGTCGTGTCCTAAAGAAAGATGCTGTATTTTTTATGGAAGTGCCGATTGCAAATATATTGAGAAAAATAATTTATATTCCACTCAAAAAAATAGAGCGAATGATCAAGATGTGGCAGGGGCTGACGCCAACGTTTAGTAATTATCTTTTTGATAAGGAAAACTTTCTTAATCTGCTCAGCGAAAATGGTTTTGAAGTATTAGAAGTAAAACCACATGAATTGCCAGACAGAGATAGTCATTATTGTTTGTATGTGGATTATCCTTTTCTGCGAGGTAAAGAGCCGTATAAATTGAATGTTCTAGGTAAGTTAATGAAAAAAGTAGCAAATGCCATCTCGCCATGGATCGCGTCGACTGGTATGGTGGTAGTGGCAAAAAAACTTTAGGGTGTATCTTTAAAGTATCAACTTTAAGGATACACCCTAAAGTTCCAGATCCTCATCCATTATTCATAAATCACTATCATGAACGATTTTGAAAAATTCGCGCTTAAGGGGAAAACGGTATTAATTACAGGCGGAGCCGGTTTTTTGGGAAAAATATTTGGCAAGGCCGTTGCTCACGCTGGTGGCAATGTGGTTTTGGCCGGTTTAATATTGGAAGATGCTGAAAAGGCGGCGCAAGCGATAGCGACTGAAACCGGTGGGCAAGCGATGGGCGTAATGATGGATGTGACCAGTAAGGCGGGAATTACAGCAGCCATTGAGGCAGTAACCGCCAAATTTGGGAGCTTAGATGTGGTGGTAAATAATGCCGGGCTGGATCCCAAATTTGATGCCTTGTCCCTCTCAAATGAAACGATGTTCGAAAATTATCCGGAAGAGTTTATCCGGAAGAGTCTGGAAGTAAACTTGCTTGGCGCAACATTGGTGGCACAAGCTTCTGTCAAATACATGATGGGTCAAGGAAGTGGAAACATTATTAATATTTCCTCGCTCTATGGTATCAACGGCCCGGATCAAAAAATCTATCCGGAAGGAAAACAAAAGCCAGTTGATTATTCAATTTCAAAAGGTGGGTTAGTGATGCTGACAAAATGGCTGGCTACAACCTATGCAATAAAGGGTATTCGCACGAATACGTTAACCTTGGGTGGAGTATTTCGTGATAATACCGAAGACTTTATGAAAAAATATGGAGCCAAAGTACCAAACGGAAAAATGGTAGGTCAAGACGAGGTTGGTGCGCCACTGGTTTTCTTGGCGTCGGATGCGTCTACTGGTGTGAACGGGTGTAATCTGATCGTAGACCACGGTTTCTCGGCGTACTAATAATAGTCGTCGTGTACGTTCAATTCCAGCCGTCGCTAAAGCTATGGCCGGCGGGCATGAATTGCCCAAAATAAATACGACTGACTTAAATAAAAAAATGAGCTTTATTTTGAAGCTCATTTTTGGAAGTTTTGTTTGCGAAAACGGATTAACCGCGACCGTTCACGGAACGGAGCAACCCTGCTCCGTTCCGTGAACGGTGCAGAGTTCCGACGTCCCGCCCTTTAGGGCGAGGCTCGCCCCGATGGGCGGCCGATTCCCGATTTCCCGCCCTTCAGGGCGAGGCTCGCCCCGATGGGCGGCTGACCTCAGACTTTTGGCCACTTGGCCGGATCTACTTGCATTGGGTCTTCGATTGCTAGTTCTCGGAGTTTAACTAAAACATCATCTGGTAATGGTCCTGCGGAAACCGCGGCAACCATTCCGGCAATACGTTCCGGTTTTGTTGTGCCCATCAAGGCCGTGGAAACGGCGGGGTTACTAATTACAAAGCGCATCGCAAGCGTTGGTAAATCCATTCCCAACTCCGTCGCAATTTTTTCGGCTTGACGAGAATTTTCTTTTAATACCGAAAGTTGCTCCGGCAGTTGTTCTCGGCGCGTTGGTGTAAGTGAGCCTTTCAGCAAAACAGATCGGTTGATAATCCCCACATCGTTTTTCATCGCTTCTGTCATCACGTTGGCCACCATACGCTGATCCACAACACTGTGGGCCAGTTGCAGAGTCTCAAAAAAATTAGTTTTAATGGCTACGAGGGGTGCTTCTTCACCGCGCGTGGAAATGCCGACGTGTTGAACTTTTCCAGAATTAATTAATTCGCGGAGGATGTCAGCGATTTCACCGCGTTCGATTTGTTCGGCCGTAGCGTAATGTAGTTGTAGTAATTGCAGGGAATCGGTTTGCAGTTTTCTCAAACTTTCTTCGACATCGCCGACAATTAGTTGTTTCAATTCGTCACCATGTGGATCGATGCCTTTTTCTAACGGCATGCCACACTTTGTGCCGATCACAATATCTGGAATTTTTCCAATACCGGATTTGCCAATGCGTTCTTCAGATAGTCCATAACCGCGCGCGGTATCAATATAATTTATTCCCGCATCGATGGCTGTCTTCAGGATTGTAATAGCCGTTTGTTCGGATGGTACCTCTTTTTTGCCGATACCATACTCAAGACCAAGTTCGACTGTGCCTAAGCCAAGCACAGTGACTTCGAGTTCGGAACTTCCTAATTTCTTTTTTAATAGTGTCATATGGATTTTATGTTACGAGGAGTGAGGGAATAGTCAAATTGATAGGGTATGTTTTAGTCACAACGGATGTCGCCGTCTGCTGGAGTGTTATCGTTAGACGCCCAAACAAAATATATGTTTTCGCTTTCTTTCGGTTTATAGTTTTTCAAATATTTTTCTCTCAATTCATACCACGGACTGTCAAGACGTTCATTGCCATCAGGAAAATAAACTCCTGCTGTAAAAAAATCATATGGATAGAATTTTTCTAATTCTTCTTTTGCTATTGGGCTTGAGCGGAACTCGCCTGCAATAAATTCACAATAAGTGCCATCTGCCCAATTTCCCACTTCCGCCACTTCTGTTATCAGGTTTGATTGAGTTGGATGAAACGATTCTATTTGCTGGCGAAAATTATTCTGAAAAACCTTTAAGTGATAATTATTAAATGGAATTTTGTATGTCATATATATAGCAAATAAAGTAGCGAGCAGTAAAAATACTGAAATGATGGTGGCACCTGATATAATTGTTATTTTGTAAAATAATTTCATTTGTTTTATTTTAACCAATCTTGGGCTAATTTATAAAATTCGTTGACTATTTGTAAGCCACGATCGTTCGGTTGCGGACTGTTATGTGGGTCTTTGTGTTTTAAAGAATAAATTTTTAAGTTTTCATCAATAAAAACCAGGCTTCTCTTTTTAGTATCAGTGGCAATTAAAATTATTTTAATAACATTCTTATTCATAAGTTTTTATATTAACATATGTTAACATTACTTAATTATAGGTCTTAATTTCTTTAGGTCAATATCTCGTTATAGCTAATAAATAGTGTTACCGAAACCGTCTACATGAGGAGTTACGTGACGGTAACCGCTCACAGGTTAAGGAAATAGCCGTAGCGGTCACATTGAAGGTGGTGCACGCTTGCACTTCCTCCGATGTGGACGACGGTTCGCGTTGACGCAAACCTTCTACCACTTCCGATGAAGGCCAAGCGTGGCCCACATCGGAAGTGAGTGCGACGATTCTTCGTTTTCCTTAACCTGTGAGGGGTTACCTAATCGGACATTTTGATTTTTTGGCTGATTTGGCATAAATTGTTTATATGGCACAGTAGCAAATTGTTCAAAGCAACTCGGTTTATATTTATTCCTCAAAAAACAACATATCGCAGGAATTAAGGACGGGAGGAAACGGGTATTACGATGTATTGGGAATTACGGCTGATATTTGGGGGCGAGATCTTAAATACCGTTCTAAATAAAAAGCCGTCCTCCGCGAGGAGGACGACCCTTGGATGTGATACCCTTTCAGTTACGACTAACTGAAAGACACAAGAATACTAGCAGGCAGGTAGTGGTTTGTCAAGGGCAATGGGTGGAATTATGAAGGACAACAGGTAGAAAAATGAATTATTTATCACTAACATCAGGAGAATACACCAATAATATGAAGATCGTGAATTCAAACCCTAAACGTAACCCAGTAAATGTAATCGCGCTGATTCCAGCGCGTGGTGGGCAACAAAGTATCAAGTACAAGAATCTCTCCAGGCTTGGTAAAAAATCCTTATTACAATGGGCGATTGAAACGGCCATGACCTCTAAAATGATTGATGCGGTGGTAGTGTCTACGGAGGATAAAAAAATTGCCAGAGAAGCAAAGAAGTTTGGTGCTTTAGTTGCACCGCGTCCGGCTGAATACGCACAGGCAACAAGCGGTGACGCCGGTTTTTATACGCACGCTGTTCAATGGTTGGAGCAGGAATTTGGATGGAAACCGGAATATATCGTTAATCTGCGACCAACTACACCGTTGCGTTTTTCGGAAGATGTTGATGCAATGATTGAATACGTTCAGAAGAGTGGTGCGGACGGTATAAAAAGTGTGATGCAAACTCCTGTTCATACTTATAAAATGTGGACATTCGCGGGAAACGCGAATAAAAAAATTGGTGAAGCCGGACAGATGAGTCCGATTTTAAACGACGAATACCGAAAACTGCATGGTCCCGATCAGCCGCGTCAGCGGGTTTTTGAAATGTATCCGCAATATTGGCAGGATGGCCAGGTGGATATTACCCGTCGAAAATTTATATTACGTCCGGAGTGTCTGAAATATGAAAATGTTTTTGGGCCGAACTTGCACGGCTATGTTTTGGATGGACGCTTGATTGCCGATATCGACAGTGAGAAAGATCTTATCCGGGCAGAAAAGTTGTACAAACAGTACCTTTTAGAAAAGAAGCAGAATTTGTCGAACTACTGATATTTTCACATTAGCTTAATGTTTATTGCCCCCAATTATGGCTAATATAAGCTCGTAATAGGCACAAAAAAGTTAAGTTAATGTGAAAATATCAGTAGATTAATATAAGCGAAAGCAATATTTGTATATTGTATTTGGTATATAGTATATGGAATTATCGACTGTTGCGAAAATAAATTGGCAGATTGGGGCTATCTCTACCATCTGTGCTACATGAACGCTCGGATTAAATAAACCCATATACTAAATACTATATACAATATACTGGTAAAAGACTTCAGTCTTTTACACTAGTTTCTGAATTTCTTCCATCGTCCTCTGACAAGAAGAGCCATCAAGGAAAGTGATGATATTCTTACAGCTCTGCACTCGACCATCACGGTCTTTTTCAGGGTGCTCCAAGTAGTCATTAATTGCGGGAATTAAATCTGGTCGTTTTTTAATGACACGTACCCCGCCACCGGAAACTATGTCGCGATAATGTTCCTTAAAGTCCTTAACCACCATCGACTTTCTCCAGTTCCACCAATCGAGTGGTTTGCCATAGAGTACGCAAATGGTCGGGCGATCGCCAAGCATTGATTCCACGGCGGCAGATGAAGAAAAATTAACCATCACGTCGGTGTATTTCCAGAGTGCCACGAGCATATACATTTCGCGCATCGTGGGGTTGAAGTTGAAATCTTTGTGTGGGGAATTGTCACGGCGTCCGAAAGAATAACGCAGGGTGTAATTATATTTATCGGCCCAATGTTGGTGCATCGCCGGCTTGCCACTTCCTGGGTGCATGGAAGCATAAAGTTGTAAATCGGCAGGAAGGCTTCCGTCTTGTTTCGCGATACCGATTTGTTCGGCGACATTCGACATGTCATACAGTTCGACGGTGGCGACATGCAAAAGTCGCTTGTTTGGATCTAAGCCGATGTATTCAAAAAGTTCTTCACGTGAAGGGATTCTATTTGTGTGAGAGAAAAGATCGAGGCGTGGCGCACCGGTCACCGCAACCTGTTCTTCTTTGATGTCCGTAAACTCGCGAAGTAAATGGTCTTTCATTATTTGATTCCAGACGATAATTTTATCGGGAATAACTTGCTCCGACCGTAGTCGTGCCATTTTCCAAATATTGTCCCAGGATTCAATGAAAGTGCAGGTTTTTAAACCCAGTTTTTTAGCAACGCGAAGAATTGGGCGATCAACGACATCGCGCCCCGTTGTTGTGGTTAATACCAAATCTGGTTGATATTTTTTGTAGATCGTTTCTAGTTTGGTTTCCGTTTCCGGTTTATCCCAGGCTTCTGATTTTATGTCTTCAAAGGTAAAACGGTGGCGCGGATACTCCGAAGCAGGGAAAAATTCATCTGCCCATGGCGCGCCGGGAGAAACGATAACGTAATTCCAAGTATATTTATTAATCAAAAGCTCACGCATTGGCTGGAGCAGGGCGCGGTGATGAGAGCCGGAAGGGACGGAGATAACAATGGTGGCATTCATATGATTAAAGTATCAGATAAATTTATAAGAACCAAATGGATTTGAATTGTTTAGGGATGATTCTGTAAAAGGATTATTCCTAAATAGCGTTACGACGTATTGACGCAAACTATAACTTATAGTATGCTACCTTATTCCCTGAAAGCGTTTCGGGGTTTGTGTTCTGTGAATAATTTGCGAAGGGTATGAAAGATGCCAAGTAAAAAAGCGAAAAAACGATTTCTAGTGGTCGCCGCCCATACAGGTAGCTTCCTCAATGGTCCTCTGCCGGTGGCGCGTTTACTTCGAGAGATGGGGCACGATGTTTCGGTATGCTTGCAGACTGGGCAATCGGCTTACGATTCGTGGAAGTCGAGTGGCAAGGTTTGGCAGGAGCTCAAATGGTTCGATGTCGCCGGAAAGAGCGGTGCATGGCCGCAGCTCAAGTCAACGTTTGATGCAGTGCTTCTGGCAATGTCGCCGGTCATTGGAGCCAATTCTGAGATCGGTGCGTTGATGATGGCACATGAAGACGGGGTTCCGGCTTTTGGGGTATCGGATTTTCCGGGGAGTTTGCGGAATCCGGGCTGGCGTGATTATGTTCGTCACTTGACCACGCTTTTCTCCCCGATGCCCGAACCGAATTTTCCTGGAAAGTGTGTCGTCTCCGGCTGGGGTGCGTTGGAAAAATGGCGCAACAAAGATGTTGGCGCCATGGCTTATGCTACACGTCTCAAGCTCGGTATCGGTCATGAACCGGTGCTGTACGTTTTCTTTTCTCCGGAGCGCGAATCGCCATTGGCCTTGGAACACTTGGCGATTTTAATTCGAGAAGTGGATATCGACGGCATTACGATAGTGGTCAATCGTCACGGGCGTGAAAAAAGTACGCCCGTTGATGGGAACGCTCGAAGATTCCGAGTGGCGCTTTGCTTGCTTGGTGAAAATAATCGTGTTTTCGATAACAGCCCGGAGTATTCCGAATTTCTCAGTTTGGATGAACGTTCGATTTTGCCACAGTTTCGACCGGATGAGTTTCTTGAATATCAGGAGGCCTTAACTTTGGCCAGAGGAAATGGGGTTGCCCTAACGATGTTCGGGACGGATGGTTTACTCGCACCGTATCTGGCTTCGAGTGGGATTCTTTCGGTGTGCTGGCTTGATCCTGTTTATGGTGGTGCCGTTCTAAAACGTGAGAAGCAAGTTGAGCGGCTCGATTTGCCTATCCTTTGGCAGCCGACGAATGATCTGGATTTGCTCACATGCATCGACAGTGGGTTGCGTGGACGTTCCGATGCACGTGAGAAGCAGATTGAATTGTTAGAACAACAGTATCCGTTTCCGAAATCGTCTGCACCGCAGATCATCGTCGACGAGATCTTGCGACAACTGGGTTAGTTTGTAAGATGTCTGACACCTTCAACTCGTTCTTTATCCCGACACATGCGTGTCGGGATTTTTTTGTTAAGTTTTGCGAACCTGTGTCCGATCACGGAACGGAGCAATCTTGCTCCGTTCCATGATCGGTGTTGGTTCGTTGCTGGCAGAAAAAGAAATAAAGAGTATAACTAAGAACATGACTAACAAAATTTCTCCTCTAGAATCGTTTCGAACAACTCTAAGAGAAGTCGGTGGCAAAATGAATTTGCGCAAAGATGTAATCGAAATATTAAGTTATCCGCAACGGGTGATAGACGCGTATATTCCAGTTGAAATGGATAACGGGTCGATGCGAATTTTTCACGGGTATCGCGCGCAGCACCAAAATGCGCGTGGGCCATATAAGGGAGGCATTCGTTTCCACCCGGATGTAGATGAACAAGAAGTGCAGGCATTGGCGGCTTGGATGACCATGAAAACAGCAGTTGTAGATATTCCGTTCGGCGGTGCAAAAGGTGGTGTGGCTTTGAACCCGATGGAGTTGTCGGACAGGGAATTACAACGTCTTACTCGGGCCTTTGTGCAAACATTAGGTGAAGCCATTGGTCCAAACGTTGATGTGCCGGCGCCGGATGTAAATACGAATGGGCAAATTATGGCGTGGGCGGCGGACGAGTACAGTCGTCTGCATCAAGGGGCACCGCACGTTGAAGCAACTTTCACGGGTAAGCCTATTTCGGTGGGTGGTAGCTTGGGCAGAGAAGAAGCAACCGGTTACGGCGGAATCTTGGTTTTGCAAAACTTCCTGACGCGCAAAAATATCGCCAAGGACGGTCTAAAAGTGGCAGTACAGGGTTTCGGCAATGTGGGTTCCTATTTCGCGCGGTTTGCCCATAATAACGGCATGCACGTGGTGGCGGTTTCCGACTCGCGTGGTGGAATCTATAATTCCGATGGCCATGATGTTGATGCGGTGGTGGCCGGTCAAAAACGCGCCGGTCATTTGGAAAAGAATGTTTGTTATCCGCGGATTGGTGTTGCTGAAGCGGGTCAAAAAGCCAGCGAGTGTTCTCCGATTACCAACGCGCAATTGTTGGAATTGCCAGTAGACATTTTGGTGCCGGCGGCATTGGAAAATCAAATTACCGCCGAAAATGTCGAAAAAATTCAAGCAAAGATAATTATCGAGATGGCCAACGGACCAATTACGCCGGAAGCGGATGTGATTTTAGCGCGTCGTGGCATTATTGTTATTCCCGATATTTTAGCAAATGCCGGCGGCGTCACAGTCAGTTACTTTGAATGGGTACAAAATTTGCAGAATCTTTATTGGACCAAGGAAGAAGTGAATTCTCGGTTGGAACAAAAAATGGCCACTTCATCAAATGATGTTTTTGATATTGCCGATAAAGAAAAAGTTACAAACCGCGAAGCGGCATACCGAATTGCTCTGGCACGCGTTCAAGAAGCGATGGTGCTTAAGGGTTGGGTACCGGCGCAGGTGAAGGGGTAAGGATAGAAGATTTTTTGGGTTTATTAACCTTTGGTTTCTTTGGGGTTGTTACGCTTACCTCTTTGTATATGGTATTTAGTATATAGTATATGGATTTATTGACTCTGTTCTGGTTTTGAGTTTGAACTCCTTATTAGGCCGTTTATTAGTTTTGACACATCAACGGTTTTCTTTGCGATGGTGTTAAAATCATCCTTTGTTATATAACCCAAATCTCGACAAATGATGTATTGGTTTTGAAGTTCTGTTAGGGATCCTTTTGCAATCGCATAAAACTGTTGTTTGTCTCGTTTTGTGTTTCGACTAAATCCTTCGGCAATGTTAGAAGAAACAGATACCGCGGCTCTTCTCATTTGACTAGTTAGTCCAAATATTTCTTCTTTTGGAAATGATTTGGATATTTTGTAGGTCATTAGCACTAATGCGTGGCTTTCTCTCCAAGCATCTAAATGCGTAAAAGATGTGATTTTGTTTGTGTTTGATAAATCCATATACTATATACCAAATACCATATACAAAAAATTTTATTGAGCAGTGGATGCTGTTTATTTTAGGTGGTGTCTATTGAACCGAATCGCCCACACCAACCACAGAGCCTCCCAAATTATTGACTTACTGATTTTTGATTTGCCTACTCTTCTATCAATAAACACGATTGGCATTTCGGAAATTTTTGCTTTGAGGGCGGATGCACGGGAATTCATTTCAATTTGAAAACCATAACCATCGGCATGAACGGTAGCAAGATTCATTTTCTTCAACAACTCTGTTCTCCAGCACTTAAAACCGCCTGTGAGATCCGAAATTGGAACGCCAGTTACTAGGCGTGCATAGATATTGGCCCACTGGCTTAAAAGCCTGCGATTGGTTTTCCAGTCGGAGACTTTTCCACCTTGCATATAACGTGAACCAATAACTAAATCGGTGGTTTTAATTTTATTTACAAATCGCAGGATATCGTTTGGGTCGTGCGAAAAATCCGCGTCCATCTGGATAATTGTATCGGCACCACGATTGATCGCCTCTTGAAAACCGGCCAAGTATGCACGCCCGAGACCCTCTTTTTTCGCGCGATTAAACAATGAAACTGGAGGAAATTTTTGTGAATAAGATTGAACGATTTGGCCGGTACCATCGGGTGAAGAATCATCAACCACGAGAATTGATAGGTCCGGAATCTGTAATCCAATAATTGTCTCAATTAAATTACCGATATTTTCCTTTTCATTATATGTCGGTATTACAACTGTAGTTTTCATTTGAGAGAAAAGGTTAATAATTCCATATACTATATACTAAATACTATATACAAATATTGATTAAATCAAACTTCTTGTTTTTAACGCGCTGACTAATTCCGCAAAAACCGTATCGACAGGTATCGTGGCAACGCAACTTTTGTCGGATTGTCGGCCTGGTTCTTGCCAGGATCGAAATTTGGCAGATTTGGCTTCAGTAGAAGAAAGATTCTTGCAAGGTTTTTCGCGTTTAAGAAAACATGGTTCATTGCATGTCGGTCCTCCGATTGTAACATGGTATTTCTTGGGGTCAGATATATGCGGATTCAGGAAGAAACTTGGCGCGGCACGATGTAATGGTTGCCCACCGTAGAGACAAATTGTCTGCAGTCTTGCTGAAGCGGCAAAATGCAACGGGGCGCTCATAACACCAATACCGATATCGCAAGAGCCGGCGAATGCGATATTTTCGCGTAGCGTTAATCCTCGGTCATCATATGTTTTAGGATATTTCGCACCAAACCAAATTGGTGTAATTCCTAATTCGTTTTTAATTTTATTCTCCAGTTGAGCTGTTTTTTCCGGATCCCAACCGCGCATTGTTTGGCCGTTGATGCTTTCCAGAAAAACAATCCGGGGTCCGGGAAATTGTTCCGCGACTCTTTTGCCGACTTTCCAATCTTCTTCCGACCCGTAAAATGGGTAATTTCCGTAAGAAATATTTTTAAGTCCAAGGTGTTCAAAAACTTTTTCTACCGGATTATCAAAAATTCCTAAACCGAAATCCAGTTCGGCGACCAAATCGTAATTTTTTTTTACGGACTCATAATGTTTGGGACTCCATGTTGGGTAAGATTTTCCGCCTTCAACGCAAATGGCGCCTTCAAGGGACAATTTTTTATCGTGCCAATGAATCAGATGATCGATATGTGGATTTTCTTGCATCAGGGCGATACAGAAACCGTCTTGATTTCTCTCGCCCCAACGCCCTTTTTTGTCTTTATAACCCCAGGCGGTGACTAGAGTGATTTCCGCCTCCGGATATTGTTGTGCTAAAACTTCCAAGGCCGGACCAACTAAAAAAAGGTGGTCGCCCATATTGCCAACGTGTTTAAGTAAAATTTTCCGCGGTGAATTTTCCAGCATATTATTTTTCCACAAGTACGTTATTCACCCAATGAAATTCGGGGAAGTTTTGAACT
The DNA here is from genome assembly GCA_030647555.1 of bacterium. Lineage (NCBI taxonomy): Bacteria > bacterium. The sequence continues at coordinate 62,242 of JAUSJG010000008.1, forward strand.
TCATCTTTCTTGATTAAATCGACGAGTTTTGTAAAACGCGTCACGGTGTTTTCAAAATTGTAAGAAAGAATACGGTGTCGGGCGCGTTCGGTTGTCTCGCTGTAAAAAGAATTATCACCCAATAGGTGCGTACCAAGCTTGATTGCTGTGTGAAAATCTTCTACGTCACGCACCATAAGTTCCGGAAAAAGTTCCGTTTGCGCGTCGCTGGGGCCACCAATTGAAGCCGTGCCCACCGCGGCGCAGTCTGCTTGCACCCGTCCGCGTGTCCACCACGTATCCATATTTAACACAATTTTTACTCCGGCCAAATATGGCAGATATTGGCGCCACGGACGGAAGGGAACGATCTCGTGGATGGTGCCTTTGAGTAGTTGGGTGTTTAACGGCGAATCGGGCGTGGCAGTAACGTGAATAATACTGTCGCGGAATTGGCGTTGAATTTCTTTGGCCGCCAGATGGCCGGCTAAAATATCCGGACGGGAAGTTTCCCCGGCGATAAAAATAATCGATTCTTTGTCTGCCGGTTCGCGCCAAGATTTTTGGGCATATTCGGCCGGGTAGGGTTGGGGAATATAAACGACAGGTGTTTTCGTAAGTGATTGTTGGTAGGGAACTGTCGCTCGCACAATCGAAAGAACGGCATGGCAGGAGTTGTAAAATTCAATTAAAGAAGAAAGATGTTCCGCGCCTGAACGCCACTGATCGCGCAATTGTCCGAATGGTTGCGTTGGTACGCCGACAATCACCATTGCCGGATATGTTGCACGCAAGCGTTTCACGAACTTCGCGAGCTCGTTGCCGCGTTTCCAGTCGTACACAACTAACAATGTGTCAAAATTTTTGAAATAACCAAGAGAATAATTTCCCCAGGTGGCGAGTAGTCGCCAATGCAAACGTTGGTACAAACCTTGCAAAACATTTCCATCCAGTTGTCCTAAAATTGCACCAGTGAGGGGAACATGTTGTCCATTAAAGGCTGTTGTGTAAGAACCAAAAGAAGTGGGATCGATTTCGGAAAGCGGATCGCCAAGATAGTTAGGATGTTCTTCGGAAGGAATCCAAATTTTATGGCTTTTAGTGGTGTATTCTACGCAGGCAAATTTCATAGGATTGAGTTAAAATTATTTTCGCTTAATTGCATAATACATTATTTCGCGAATTGTGCTGAATTCCGGCACGCGCAGCACATAGGCGGTAACTAAATAGGCCGTTAAGCCGAAAGTCGCACTACCCAGAATTGTCACGATATCGTTGGTAATGCCTGAAGTGAGTCCGCTGAAAATATGGCGACCCAGATAGGTGCCGGCAAACAGAACCGCACCGCTGATTAGTATTTTAAATAAACTGGTATCGGCAAAAATTGTCCAAAGATGCGGGACGCGTTTTGAAAGCCAGATCGCGTAAAGCGACGTTAAGATAAACGGCGAAATCGCGGAACCTAATGCCAGTCCTTTTACACCTAACCGCGGAGCAAACACGTAAAAAAGTACCATGGTTAAACATTGCGTAATTATTGTGACAACAACAGAAACGCGCGTCACTTTCATCGCGAGCGCAAGGTGACCGAGCAGTGAACTTAAGCCGTTTGCTAGAAGACCGAGTAAAAGAATTCCCAAAACGGCGGAGGTCATGCCCGTATCGATGGTGGTGAAAGAACCGCGTTCGTAAAGTAAACGAATGACGTTGGTGCGAAGAAGAACGATACCAATTGTAAGCGGAATGCCGAAGAAAACCATAAAACGAAACGCTTGTTTTGTTGTTTTTACAATCTCACTTTCCAAACCCGTGGCGACCGCGCGCGAGAAAGCGGGGAACGAAACAACAACAATGTTGGCAAGAAAAAGACTGTTGGTCATCTGAGCAATTTTGTCACCAAACTTAAGCGCCGAAAGGGATCCCTCCGGAAAATGGGAAACCAAAATGCGATAAACAATTCCCGCGCCTTGCGCGGCGATGATGCTTAAAATAAACGGAGAAACCAAAAGCAGTACTCGAATTAGGTCTGGATCGGTGAAAGAAAGAGTTGGGCGATAGGGCACGCCTTCACGATAAAGTGCCCAAAGAATTAATGATAATTGTAAGAGCCCGCCGATGAGCGCGCCAAACGCCAAAACGATAATGCCGTAGCGATCGGTCAAAAAGACGACGAAGAAAAAAGAAAGAAGTGGAGAAATGAGGCGCGCTGCCGCCGGCAAACCGAAAATGTGCAACGAATTAAGCATTGATGCGCCTAAGTCTAAAAGCATCGTAAAAAAGAAGGCGGGCAACATGACGCGTAAAATTTCCACCGTGACGTGGTGTACCTCCGGCGAAAAACCGGGAGCAATAAATGAAACAATCGGATTGATAAACAATTCCAAGATAATCAAGGCGACCGTAAAAATAATCGCCGAGACATTAAATAAATTATTCGCCAGTTTCCAGGCGCGGTCCTGCTGGCCACCGGTTAAATATTCGACAAAAATGGGCAAAAAAACGGAAGTGATAGATCCACCGAGTAAAATTTTCGCCAAAAGTTCGGAAGTTCCCTGCGCCATAAAATAGGCGTCCGTACTACCGGAAGCGCCGAATTTATAGGCAATGGAAAGTTGCAGCAAAAAGCCCGCCAAAAGCGCTCCAACAGTAGAGATGCCGATGGCACCGCCCGCCCGCGCCGCCTTGAAAAGCGGGGGCGGTTTTATGACTGATTCCGTTGTGCGTGAATCCATGAGTAACTGTTGAATAGAATAGCCCAAAAAGGCCCAAAAGTCTATTGAATTAAGGCTTGTTTTGAGTGTTTTTTGGGTCACACGCAATAGTGGGATACTGGAATAAACAGAATTAGCGTCAAACCACAGAAGACGGCGTCGTTACCCTCCTTTTTCAAATTGCACACGCTTTGGCGGTGTTTCGCCGATGCTCAAAGGGCGAGGGTGGATTAAGTTAAAAAACTGCGATGTTCTTATTGTCACAATCCCTCCCCGCCTTTAGTCCATCAGGGCAACACCGCCGAAGTGTGTGCAACCTTTAAATAAAGGGAGGAATTGCTGTGTTTACCTCAAATGACCCACTATTGCGTGTGATCCTGTTTTTTTGGTAAAAAATGTTCTCATTCTTTTTTGTTGGCAGGATTGGAAATTTCGATGATCTTATTATTTTCCGGCATGTATTTGAAAAGGTAGGTTTTTTCATCAATGTCTTTTGGAATAATATCCGTATAGGCGACGCGAATCGAAGCATCGCGATATAAAAGGTTGATCGCCGCAAAACCTAAATTTTGTTGTTTGTCTTTTGGAAAATTCAGAAAATAAAAGCGGCTGTTGGCGGGGACGGTGGAGTGGTTGGCACTAATTAGCGTTAGGGCGCTCATTGTGAGCGCGGATTGTTGGCGCGCAAGCAATAAATCCGGATGTCGATTGATGAATATAAAAGATTGTGCGCCGGCAAAAAATATAAGAATGATTACGGCGATTTGCTTGAATCTGTTGGGGATGTTTATTTTTGGAAGAAGAGATTGAAAAAATATTCCAAACGTTAGGACTAATCCGATAAGAGGGAAATAGAGCCATCGTTCTTGCCGTTCGTTGAGTAAAATAAGAAAAGGGATACTCATTAGAATATAGAGGCCTACAGAAAACGTGGCGTGCTTGGGACGTTTAATAAGGGTGATGATTAATAATAGAAATACCGCGCTGATTAAGAAAAGAAGATAAGGTGGCAAATTTAGCGACCAGCCTTTGAGAGAAGTGGCTTGTTCGTAGTAATTACTGATTTTTTGGGATGCCGGGATAACGGTAAAAATGCCTCTAAACGAAAACGCAAGTGATGTTTTTAGGTTTCCGGCCATTACGGCGGGATTAAAAGATGTCTTGTATGACGGGTCGAGATAAGCTGTTTGCATTCCGGGATCGTTTAGCATTGCCGTATGGATGGTTAAAATAATGGCGGCAACAGCCAAAAAAGGAGCTAATACGCGCATCTGTCGACGCACGAAAAATAAAAAAGAAAGTTTGTCATCAATCGCGAAACAAAACAGCGGTATTAAAGCCAGTAGGATAAAGGAGTTTTCTTTGGATAAAAGAGCGAATGTAAAAAATACAAGGCTCCAAATTAAATAATTATTGCGCCGGTTTTTCCAATAGGCGCCAATCGAAAGAAGGGTGGCAAGAATAAAAGTGGTCGCGAGCACTTCTTGGATGGAACTAAGCCATGCCACAGTAATCCAAATTGCCGCGTGCGTGGCCCAGAATATTGATAAAACGATAGAGAGACGTCTTTTAAGGAAAAAACGGAAAAGCAAATACACAAGCGCGCCGTTGAAGGCGTGGATCAGGTTGTTGAATAAATAATGTGGCCAAGCCGTTAGTTTTGCTAACTGATAGAGCATTGCGGGAATAATGGAATTGGTGATAGGGCGGTAAAAGGCGATTTGTGACTTAAAGTCGGAATGAGTTGGTTCAACAAAACCGCGATCCGTGAAAAGTAGGGCCGGATTGTTTTTTAATAATACGCGCGCTCTTTCCAGTAAAACAAAATCATCTTGTCTGAAATAAAGCGTCAGTGTTGGTAAAAAGATGATAAAAATTACCGTAAATACTAAAAAAACGGGTTTTAATTCGGGTAGTAACATTTTTTTTAGGCTAATCTGTTCAGTCTCGGCAGGCTTTTTTCCAAATAGCCAAAAAAATGGAGCAATGATTAACAAAGCCAGCGCCAAAGCAAGGGGTGGAAATTGCCGTAAATATATATAAATCAGACCGTAAAGAGGTGGAGAAGAATATGCCGTAAAAGCAAGGTCGCCGTAGGAAGGTTGATTTTTCTGAAAAATTTGTCCTTCCGGATATTTTTGACTGTCTATTTGGTATTGCAGAGCGACGCAATCTTTTTCGTTTAGTGTTGGAGCAGAAAGTTCAAAATAGATGTTCTTTCTACTGATTGGCTTAAAACTAAATACTAATTTGTCATCTCTTTGTGCATTGCCGAGAGTGCTATCGATTTGTCTTAATACTAAACTATCGTTTGATGTTTTCTTTATTGACAGTCGTATCGGGGTGTTATCGGGTAATACTTTTTTATTTATTTTAACTTCTATTCCCGAGATGTAACCCGCGGGGACGTGTATTGTCTGTCCAATTCTTGATTCACCAAAAACTTTTCTGACGTGGAGATTGTTTTGATCTGCTTCGTTAGTTTGGGAAATCATGGAAATCGGTTTCCACACAAATAGAAACACTAGCGCAAAAAATAGAATTGTATAAATTATTATTCTAATTTTACGGCTAATCATATGTGGGAAGTTTATCTGTAGATGAGCATATATTCAAGCTGTAAAAGCGAGACACATATTTATAAATAATCTTGTATAATCAGGGCATGGTTGATGCGGATACAGTTTACGGTCAAAGAAAATCAAATTGGGTTTGGGTAATTATGCTTGTTTCTGTTTTATTGTTTGCGGGCATATTGATTTTTCAGACGCGAGAAATAATTGTTAATAATCCGATCATAAGTGAAGGCGTGGCGTATGCGCCGGTTGGTACGGGGAATGGGATTGATGTTTATGATAATCAAGCGTTGGTTCAAGAGTTTATCGCGACGGAAACAGAAATAACGCATATTTCCGTTGGTTTGAAAAATTTCAGAGGTGCAGATGCTGGTTCTTTCGTTTCTGTGGGGGTTTACGATCATGAGGGTGTTTTGTTGGGAAAAGAAGAGTTGCAAATTTCCGAATTATGGTCTGATGATTTTACTAGGTTCAAAGTGTCGGCCAGACTATTGATTGGCGGGAGGTATAATATTTTAATAACAACAAGGGGCGTTGGGGAGGAAAAAGCGTTAAGTGCTTTCTATGAACCCAAAATTTACTCACTTCCGGGAGTTCAATTATTTTCCAAATCAGGGGAAAATGGTGCAAGTCGGCAAATAGTTGGTCATATCGGTTTCAAAGTTTTGCGCGAATCGACTCCTTCAGTACTTTGGCATATTGTATTGCGTGGGTTACAGTATCGCGTACTACTTTTTTACGCATTATTAATTCTAATAGCGACGCTTATTCGTCCAGTTAGAATATTTATAAAAAAAGTAATTACGACACAACTGAAGTTGAGTGTCGCGACGTTATGGTTTAGTAAGCGCGAAATATTTTCTGTTTTGTTTCTTGGAGTAGTATTGGCCGGAATTGTAACGGCGCCATATTACTTACTATTAAATAAAATGGATTCGATGGGGGATGTTCATCGTAACTTGCTTTTTCGCGCGCTTGGGCGGGAATCAATTCTGAAAGACGGAACGATCGCGCAATGGGACCCTTATACTTGCGGTGGTGTACCACTTTTGGCCAATATCGAATCGGCACATACGGATCCTTTTTTCTTGCTCTCATTGGTATTTGGTGAAAATTTAGGATTGCGTTTGTCGGTGACGCTGACGCTCGCATTCGGTTTTTTTGGAACGTATTTATTGGCGCGTCGTTTTCTTGGGGTAAATAAATTACCGGCGATATTGGCGGGAGCAATTTATTCTTTCTCCGGTTTTCAGATGTTGGCGTTTTCTACGGGTGTTTTTGCGTGGATTCCTGTCGGATTAATTCCATTGTTTGTATATTTTTACCTGCGAAGTTTGGAAAAAAATATTTATTTAATACCCACGGCGGGAATGTTGGCATGGATCTTTTTAGGTGGCGGACCCCATATGCCTGTTTTTGCCGTGATTTTAGTAGGTCTTTTGGCGATTGGCGTTGCGATTGGTTTTCGAAGCTTACGACCAATACTGATGTTGTATCTTGTTTTGATTACGGCCGGCTTGTTCTCGGCAGTGAAGTTATTGCCGGCCGTGGAGTTGGTAGTAATTTTTGACGCCTTTAATCGTTTACCTTCGTTTATCGCGTCCCTCTCATGGTTGCCAAAAATGTTTATTGATCGCCACCAGGACGCTTCTTTTGCCTGGCATTACGCGTTAACGGGAGAAAATTATCGCTGGTCGGAGTTTGGCAGTTATGTTGGTTTAGTACCGGTATTGTTATTTTTATTTGGCTTGCCGTTTATCGTGCGAAAGAAAATGGTTCTGGCGTGGTTAATTATTGGCTTGATTATTCTTGTAATGGTATTTGGATTTTTCCCATGGACGTTAATTCAGCAAATACCTGTTTTGAAAGAAATTGTCCGCAATCCCCAGCGACTGCGCAGTATTTTCTTTTTGCCGTTTGGATTGCTTTGTGCGTATGGGCTAAACGCGGTATCCGAAAAGTTAATTAAGAAAACTTTAATCCGGAACATTGTTGTTGGGCTGGTGGTTCTTTTTGTAATCGGTGATCTGTTTGCCGTTGGCGCGCCAAATTTTTACAATTTATTCAATTTATCCCGGCCCAAACTTGAGCGACAGGAAAAATTTGTGCGTTTGAATGGCGGTTATACTGATGAAGATAGTAGTTATTATAAGGCGGGCTATTTGAATTATCTCGCGCGGGAGGGGACGACGGATTTGTGCGTCCCCAATATGGTGATTAATAGGCCGATGATGGCTTCGGGTAAAGGAACCACGAGTAAAACAAGACCCTATAAAGGGGAAGCGTATATTCTCAATTCGGATGTAAAGGCGGATGTTGTTTCTGTTTCCCCGACAAAAATTATCGTACAAATGGAAAAACTTGAGCGGGATGGTTGGCTGGCCATCAATCAAAATTATTATCCCGGTTGGAAGACGGTGCCGAAAAGGGAAGTAGCACAAAAAAACGGTCTTGTGGCGGCGCGCGTGCTTATGAGTGATAAAAAAATTGTTTTTAAATATTTTCCACTTTCTTTTTACGTTGGTTTTTGGATTTCTTTCGTATCGGTGTTAATTGCAGGGGCTGTTATGTTGCAACGATTTTTCTTATTCCGAAAGAATAAGTTTCGTAACCGCTAACAGGTCGAGAGATTTGACGTAACGGCCACATCGGAGGTGGTGCTCTTCGTCCCGCGAAACCTTGGTGAAGTGGGATCAGCACCTCGTGCCTGCCCCTCGTAACTTTAGTGAAGTGGGGCGATGTGGAAGACGGTTCGTATCTCGACGCGCTAACCAACGCCACCTCCGAAGAAGAGCAAGGTCGGACTGCCGAGCGGTCCGACCTTAATTGGTGGCAACGTGTCGTCGGCCAATGCGGGTCGGACCTTTATGAATAAAAGTCCGACCCGATAACCTGTGAGGGGTTACCAAGTTTATTAATTTGTTTTACCGGAGAGATTCTTTGCCTATACAATCCTCGCGGTTCGGGCTATGTTTTAAGGGCAATAAAATGCTGAAGAAATTTACCGAAGATAAGTATATTATGCTCGCGGTCGCGGTATTGATTGCCGTGGTGGTTGTATTAGGGATTATATTTCTTCCTCTGGGTGAACAAACTCGTTTTGTTGTTCGCGTGAAAGACAGCTTGATCAAAGAAACGCTTGTTCCGTCTGCCGAATATAAACAAGAATTTAAGGCACCGGTAAAATCGGTGCGAGGACTTACTTTTTATTTTGATAAAATCGCTAAGATTGCTGGCGTAGAACTGCAGATATTGGACGAGGGTGGAAAAATAATGGCAAGTTCCCGCAATGCTAAAATAACATATACGGAAGTGCGAACAGACGCGAGTTTCCGTTTTCGGAAGGTTGATTTGGAAAAAGATACAAAATATTTCATTCGACTAGCTAATCATGGGACAAAGCCGGTTAACTTGTGGTCGCGTGATGTAAACGGAGAAAATTTGATCGCATTTTCAATTTTGTCTCCCGCGAAAATTGATTTTCGATCGAGCGCCGGCGCGCTTACGGGGGTAATATTTTTGCTGGGGTTGGCTGTTGTAAAATTCATAAATGAAAAATATAGATTAGTTGGTACTATTATTCTCTTGGCGGTGATTACACCGCTGGCGTTGGGTGGTTTTTGGAAAATGGATAAGTTTGGGATTTCTGATTGGGATTATTATATGTCAACACACAGTGCTTACCGGCAGGCAATTTTAACCAATCACGTTTTTCCGTTTTGGGAGCCGTATACGGCGGGTGGAACAGCCGGCTTAGCTGATCCGGAGTTTCCTGTTTTATCGCCATTATTTATTCCGGAATTGATTTTTGGGGTGCCGATTGGAATAAGAGTGGCAGTAATGCTTTCTGTTTTAGTGGGCGGGCTGGGAGTATTGGCGTTGTCGAGGAGTGTGAAATTAAGTCTTGAGGCCTGTACGCTTACGGCAATCGGCTATATGTTCGGCAGTGTTAATTTGTTGGAAATTGTCGAGGGGCACACCAACATTTATATGGCGATGTGGATACCATGGATTTTTTGGGCGTGGTTAATGATGATTCGTGGAAATAAAAAACCAATTATTTGCGGAATATTTTTGGCGCTGACTTTTTATGGCGGGGGAATTTATTTGCTGATGTATACGGTGGTTGCTTTTATCGGGTTGGGATTATTCACAAAGAAGCCATTACGGACATTTGGGCTGACGGTAAAAGCGGGTTTGTGGGCGCTGGGGCTTTCGGCGTTAAAATTAATCCCGGTCTTTTTGTGGTTGAAAAATTATCCGGATGCGATGTACGCGAGTTCCGTAAATACGCTACCATGGTTAAAGCAAATTTTTCTAGAGCGAATTTCTCACGGGGCGCAGGCAATTTTTAATCAAGGAGGAGGTTGGCACGAATATGGCGCATATCTTGGGTATTTTTTACTGGTGCTGGCTTTGCTCGGGCTTCTTCGATTACGTACTCAAAAGTTTGTTAGATTGTTGAGTATTGCCGCGGTTGTCGCTGTTTTGATTTCCGCGAGCGGGCCACTGTTTAAACCGTTCTTTGATATATTTCCATTTATTCCTCGTTCGAACATCTCGCGTTTCGTGTTGTTTGCGGTTATTCCCCTAGTATTACTGGCCGGGTTTGGCGTTGATTTGATCAGAGAAAAAATCAAGTTGGGAAATATCCTGGCACTGATTATTATTGGTTGCGTGGCAGTGGATTTAATGAGTTTCTCGTATCTGCTTTCTACACAAGCATTTGTCTTGGATCCAATCGTTATTTCCACAAAGTCGGCATATCCAATTGAGTTTACCGCTGACAATTATTCAACGACGACTGTTGATGTGAACGGGAATGATGTTAAGTATTCACGTTCATATGCCGCATTTTTGGCCGGTTATGGATCTACGACCTTCCCATCTGTTTTAGGACCCGATGCGCGCGTAAAAACCATTCAGGATGAAAAACATCCGTATTTGGAGTTGGAAAACGGGTGGGGTGAGGCGAAGTTGCTAAAATGGAGCCCCAATTCGGTGATAGTGGCCGTGGATGTAAAAGAGAGTGATAATTTGATTATCAATACCAACTTTGCGCCCGGCTGGTACGCGAATGGTATGCCAGCGAAGGATATTACCGGACGTGTTTCAACACGGATTTCGTCGGGGCAATCGGAGGTTCGATTTGAGTATATTCCCCCCGGATTTTTTACCGGAGTATTGATTACTCTTTTTACACTTGGCTTGGTGGGATATTTCAGAATCAGGAAGAAAAAATAAGGATCACACGCGATATTGAGTTAGATACAATCAATTGACCGATATTTTTGTCATCTCTTGTTTTGTAATAATGACCAATACCCAATACTCAATGACCACTGAATAACCAATGCGTTAATGACCACTCTAGATACGAATACCGTGATAACAAAACGTCCGCATAGTAATTGGTCATTTAGCTTAGTGGTCATTCAGTGGGTATTGGGTAGTGGTCATTGGACATTATTTGAGAATAAAAGAAACAGAGGGATTATCAGGAATAACCACGCTTGCGTATGTTACATTAATCTTCTGTATCGGGTGTGGAAGGATTATTTTTCGGTGCGGAAGATTCACTCGCAGAAATGCGTTTAAAAATATATGTTCCGTCGCCACTCCAAACTTGCGAAAAATTTTTATCGTTTTGTAAAACAGTGATCTCATGTTCCATTGATCCTTGCTGGAGTGGCCATGAACTAACGAATTGACTGACAATCAGCCACTGGGTTGAGCTATTTATTTCCGGATATAGTTGGAGGTTCCGGCGGTTGGCAAAACGCGCCGTAAAACCACTGGAGACGGCCACTGTATCGTCGGTCGGAATAATTTCCAATGCTTTTGTTACCGCCTCGTTGTGTTTAGTAATAAGTTCCGTTGGCATAATGTGTCTGGCACGCGCCCGGTAGAGGGGCGCTTTTTTATCACTCCACGCGTTTTTTTGCACGCTGAAAATCAGAAGGGCGCAAATAATTACGACAAAAACATTTTTAAGTCTATTCAGGCGTACTTTATTTAATAGCCAAAACAAATAGCTAATCGAATAAATTCCGCCAATCGCCAACAATGGAAGAATGTTGCCATTGGAATAATTGTTGATCAACCAGCGATATTCGTTGGGGCTGGCAAAACGCGAATAAAAAATTGTTAAACCGGAAAGATACGTAAGGGGCGTAAAGGCCGGTAAATAACCGAATGATGAAAAAAGCGTATTGATTGTGTTTCGTTTTGTTTCCGTATCGGTCATATTTTGAAAAATGGCTTTCGGGTAGACAAAAAAACCGCGTACAACACTATAAGGATCTTTATTGCCCGTATCGAGGTAAGTAAGCGCGTCACCACCCCTGGTCCATTGGGGCATAATGATGTAAGCGACCACGCAAAAATAGGTGAAGGAAATAATCATCACGCTTAGCCAGATGAGTATTTTCTTTTTGTCGAAAGACTGTTTGCGTATTCGTGCGCGAACGAACACACCAATTTGTTGAAGGAAATAAAACAAGCCGAGCATAAAAAAGATCGGTGGCGCGTCTTCGCGGGTAATAAGACCAAGAACAAGTGAAATCCAGAAGAGAATTTTTTTGTCAAAATGCCAAGCGTAAATAAACCAAAGAATAATTCCACCGGTTAAAACCGACGGATGGAAATCAACGTTAAGAGCGTATTGTGTGCCGATAAATGCCAAATAGGCGTAGAGAAAAGCCAAGCCAAGTAGGGAACTGTTAAGAATTTTTTGCGCAATTTTATAGAGTGGATAGCCGGACAGAGTGACGACCAATACCTGCGCGACCAATAAAACGCGTGCGTCGGGAAACAAGCGATAAATCGGAGCAAACAACGCGATAATAAAGTGCGCGTGGTCGCCCCACATCACCATATTTTTAAATGTATTAAACGGGAGACGGAAGTGACTTAGGTTAAACAAAGCTTGCGCATAGGCACCTAAATCCAAACCTGTTTCAAATAAACGGAAATTGGAAAAAACCATTTGCAAATAAAGCACGGTGAAAATTCCGATTAAGACAAACGCGACGGTGTTGAAAATTCGGTGGCGGTTCATTGTCCTTAGTCTTTTGGCCAATCAATTGAACCCATATCGTTTGTCGGAGTAACACGGAAGTTTTTCAGGTATGGACATACTTCATTTGGTAAAATTTTATCATTGGGCATTCTGTAACTAATAAGCCACCGTACATCTTGTTTACGCTTAGCAACCCTAATTTGGGGGTTGCCGTCGGCCAGGTAATACAGTCGATTGCGAATGTGAACATTGTTAGAGAATATTTGATCGAGAGAACTTATGCAACCAATTAGTGGTGCGGTCGCCACGCGTCCGGAGGCGTATTCAAAACGGCTGGTGCCGATAATTGGAAATGTGTCGTTGCTCCCACTTGTTGCCAAGAAGGGAATAATTATTAGCGATAGATTTGTAATAATAAGAACGACTGACAGGATTACTGCAAATGAATAGCTGATTTTTTTGCGGAGTCGTCCGATTATTTCTCCAAGACCGATTCCCGCCATAAGCCAAGTGCCCAGTGTAATAATGATAAAGTAACGAATGGCGTAATACTCAATCATATAGACAAGGACAAGATAACTTATAGAAAGGCCGATGAGCCAACCCGCCATCGCGAATTTGTGTTTGCTGAAAATAAAGCCGAAAATTATCAATAATAAAAGAATGATGGTGATTAGCAGTGCCATGCTGTCATTAAAAGTTCGTGCCGTGTATTGCGCGATAAATAGCGAGCCGGAAAGAAAACGCGGGGCGATTGAAAATAATTCACTTAATCTTGTAGAAAATAGTCCGGCAGTTTTCTCGATATTTCCTTGATCGAGATTGTTGATTAACAGATTAACAAATTGAACACAAAATATCGCCCAGAAACCGATCAAAAAAACAAAAGTTTTGGCAAAAAGTTGTTTAATTTTTTGTAACGAGAAATTGGGTACCAGTTTGATAATCCCGAATACGCATAAAATCGCTGTTAGTACCGGTAAAAACAGAATATGCGTGCTTAGGCCGAATCCGGCAGAGATGCCCGCCAAGAGTGGAGACCAGTCTGTTTTTTTACGAAATAAGTAGATTGTGAGGATAGCGAAAAAAGGCAGGAGGGTGATTGCCCAACCGATGCGCATTTCGGACCAATAAATAGGAGAGAATGCAAGGGCGATGAGTCCGAATAGGCCGGGGATTTCCCCAAAAATTTTAAGAAGGACATCGTAGGCAAGCCAAAAAAATGCAATTGAAAAGAGGAGAGCAATAATGCGCAGTGACAAGGTATTGTGACCGAAAACAAAAACAAACGGAATCCGCAAATAGTCGATCCAGACGCCGATATATGATCTTTCACCTTGAATAGCCGGTTTGGTTTTGTTGAGTAATTCTTGGACATTGTGTCCCTCATCGCCTTCGTCTCCTAGTAGTCCCGGTACACTGGAAAGATACGCGGAGTTTGTGACGAGAAATAAGCCGAAAATGAATAAAACAACCCATTGTCGTAAATTTAATTGTTTAATTGTGCGGGAAATATAATTAAGCATTGTTTTTGTTTTTTGGTTTTGGCGGAATATATTCGTCGTTTGGAATCACAATGAAGTTTCGAACAGTGGGACAAACTTCGCCCGGGCGAAGTTTTGTCGGATCGTCCAAGTCGCGTGGCCCGCGGTAATCGACAAACCACTTCGCTTTTTTTCGTTCGTCGGCAACTTTGATATGCTGATCCGCTTCGCGTAAAAATTTCAAACGGTTACTAATCTTCGGTTCTTCAGAAAACACAAGCCCGATATTTTTTACACAGTTCGCCAACGGCTGGATATCGGCAAAGTGACCGGATTTGTCCCAAGAATCGCCGGAATCTTGAAAATTAAGAGTGGTACCACCGGTTTTTTCGTAGGGAACGAACACGGCGCGGTATGTCCAAAAGGATAACAGTATCGCACAGAGGAATGAAATGGGAATTAATACCTTCTTGCTCTTGAAAGTATTTAATAGAACTTTGCCGAAGCCTAATCCCGCCAGACCCCAAAGCGCTATCGTTGTCACGTGTAAATAGCGAGTGCGAAAGTAGCTTACCATTATTACGGTTGCGACAATGGAAATAACAATCCCAATCAGCCAATATAAAGCGACTTTTCGATGGGGTTTGATCAGTAACGCGCAAAAAACAAAAACAAGCAGTAAAAAAATAATAATCCGGGCAATGTCGTGAGAGACATCACCGACATATTCACCCCAATAGCTGATTCCTGAAAAATAATTAAAAAGCGTCGGGTACAGAATTTCAAGACGCCCGATAATTAGCGAAAAATGGCCAACGCGCGCGCTCTCCACGCTCATTTCCAACATAATGGCAAGCTGTAATCCAAAACCCGCTAAAAAACCAATCAAGGTGGGCCACCATGTAAAAATCTTTTTTAGATCGCGATATTTTGCCAATAGATACGCGCCAAAAATGCCGGCTATCGGCGCAGTAAAAGTAACGTGCGTACTAACACCAAGGCCGGCGATTAGTCCGGCAATGACAGGCTTGGAACGAAAATTTCTTGTAAGAACAAAAAGCAATAGAAACGCAAAAAACGGTAGAAAGTTAATCGGCCAGCTGATGCGCTGGTAAAGAATGTAGGGTGGGGAGAAAAAACAGGCAACCATCACAAAAAATGCCAATCGAATGTCAAAAATACGGCGGAAAACAAAATAAGCCAGCCAGAACGTAACGCAGTTGGCAATTATCAAGGGAATGCGCATCGCGAGCGCGGTTTCGCCAAGCCAAAGCACAAAGGGTAATCGAACATAATCACTCCAGAAAGCGACATATGATTCACGGCCGATGATAAATGGTTTTTTGTCCTGAATATGATCGAACACGCTTAATCCTTCATATCCCTCGTCGCCGACGAGGCCGGGAAGGGTGGCAAGGTGATATGTTTGGACGAAAAGAAAAAGAAAAAACAGAAGCCAAATCGAAAAACGCAACCAAAACTTGCTTGAAAATATATTGTTACAGGCGATATTCATTATTTTCGTTTGTTTTTGTTAAATTTTATTCCCGCAAAAACGAGTAATGAGATGAACAAGCATATCCATGAAATTATGCTGATCTTTATTGCCTGTAATGTTTTTATAGGAGTGTACTTAAAAGTTACCGTATGTTCACCGGCGGGAACGATAACGCCACGGAAAATCCATTCGGACGGGAAAATTCTTGTTTCTTTGTCGTCAATGTAAGCGTGCCAATCCGGATAATAAGTGTCGCGTAATAATAGAAATCCATCGCCTGCATTCTTTGTTTTTAATACTACTTCATTTGGTTGATAGGAAACAAATGAAACTTCTCCGGGGCTCAAGGTTTTGTTTTTTAACAGGGTGTCGTCTTCAACAGGAACGGCATCGGACGGTTTTTGCGCATTGAACAAATCGGCGCGCGCGCCATCGGAATGCGTTACTGATGAGACACTAGTAACAAATTGCGCTCTTGGGGCAGTTTCAAGATTTTTATAAAGTCGCACCGTTTGTCCTTCTGCTTGATTTTCTTGAAGCAGTTCCGTGTTTTTAAGGTTGCCCAAAACGCGATTATTTTGATATGAACCCAATAAGTAGCCAACGCCAAGGCGATTTAGTAATTCACGTCGTTTTTCGAGGAATGGATTAAAACCATCCGCGTTTTCATTTTGATCGCCGATTTCATATAAATAGCGTTTTACTTCTCTTAATTGCAGTGCGCCAAGCCATTGTGTGCTGGGGATGCCCTTACTTGCGCCGATATGTGGCGAAAGAATATCTTGGGAAAGTTTGATGCGATTAAAATCCGCATAGAGCGGTGTTAGCGCAATATCGGGTTCCACGGCCGTCTTGAAAGTGGGTGTTTCACACTTGTCCTGAAAACAGAAGCTGGCGTGGCCACCGGGCAAATAATTGAGTTCACTATTGTTGGGAAACCCGACATACGTTATCCATGGTCCGGTTTTAATTTCTTGTTGAGAAAACGAAACAGAAAAAATATGTCCCGTTGCGTTTTTAAATGTTTTTGGAAAAATAATTTCCAACGGTTTGGCAGAGTTAATGTTTATCGTTGAAATATTGATTGTCTGTGCTTCTTTTGTATTATCGTCCTGAATTTGTAAAACAATGTTGGTGTTATTTTGTTGTCCCTTACTCCAGCGTAAATCCAGGGTGATACCACATAGTTCTGATTCTGTGCCGGTGAATGTTTGTTTAACAATTACTCCTTGATCGAGGCGTTTAAACTGGTGGAACAGTTGCTGTGGTTCTTGGTCTAGCGACAAATCGCGTTGCGTGAAGAGGCGCGGTCCCCATGCCGGTTGGTTTTTCAGGATGGCTTCGGATTTTGTGACAAGAAAAGGCTGACTAAACGGCACGCTGACGTTTCTGGTTAAGTTGGGGATGAGAATTTCTGCTGTCGCCAAAATCATCAATAAATAAATTTGTTTTTCCGAAATTTTGCGTCCCAAATAAATTATAAAAGGAATAGTAAGGAAGGGGATTAGTGTGCGGAAATAATTTTGAATGAGATTAGCTTTTACTTGCGAACGAATGCTTGTCGGGATACTTAGTAAACTAAAATAAGTAATCGCTAAAATAATTAAAATCCCCGCGACCAACATAATTGTTCTTTTCTTTTTGTTGGCGCGTATTAACGCTTCTGCGCCAAAAGCGCCAAGAAACGAAAAGGCGATTATTAATAGTAGAATCCAGCGGGCGGGAATTCCCAACGAATCCAGCCAATGGTTTTCCACCAAATAGCGATAGAGAGGCGATGATTCTCCCGTAATCATTAATAAGGAAAGAATTGAAAGAAGAATTACAAACAATAATGACCGCTTCGGCATGCGTCTAATACTGAATAGTCCTACGAGAATAATTGAAAGAACGGTTAGGCCGAGCCACGAACTTAGTTCAGTTTCGTTTTTGGCGCCGATATAGTTTTCGTGATAACCAAAGCTATGTGGAAATATCCAAGAAGAAAGGTGTGAAAAAGGAAGATTGAATTCGTAGAGTTCGGCAGGTAACATGGCGTCCGCACGGTCCGAAAAAGGAACGATGGCGAGTGTAGGGGAGATTTGCATGTATGCCAGCAGAATCGTGAGGACGGCGGCGGGTACCAGTGGGATTAAACGCCACACGGTGGTTTTTGGCGCCACGGCAAAATGTGCAATTGCATAGAGAACTAAAGCAAAAGTGCTAATCAACGCCGCTTGTGGCTGACCAAGCAAGACTTGCAAAGCGATAGCGATGCTTAAACCCAGCAACGATTTATAAGATTTATTTTTCAACCAATTGCCGAGCAACCACAAACAAATTGGTGTCCAGGCCAGTGGGAGTAAAACGTTAGTGAGATAATACCGACCGACAAAAAAGCCTGTTCCGGCAAAAATAAAAGCACCAAAGGAGGCAGATTGTTTTTGAAATTTTTCTTGTCTCAAGAGTAAATACATTCCAACCGTCGCCAAAATGGTATGCAAAAATAGCGAAATATTTAATGTGATAACTCCGGGCAAAAATTCGCGTAAAACTAGATGCAATGGGTAAAAGAAACCAAGATGCGAGATTGCGATGAGTGGATAACCCATTTGCAGTTCCGGGGCCCACAACGGCAGATGGCCCGCTCGCTGATAATGCGCAAACATATCCTCAATCGGCGCGGTGATAAACGTCATATCGAAGTCGTAAAAAAGTCGGCCTCTTAACCAAATAAAAAAGAAGGGAATTAGTACGATTAGCACAGTACCAATTATTGTTTTGTTGCGGTTAAAGAATGATTTTAGTTTCAACATCGTTCTTGAGTCAGTTAGAAAGTAATTTCCTTCATTTTGTCACGATGGACGGTGTAGATCATAACACGACTGTCTCCGTAAATTGTGTCATAAGTATGCAAACGTTCAAAGACATCGGGGAATCGCTGGGTGATTTGCCAGTTTTCCGGACGATTTCGTTCCACAAGATATTTGATGTCGTTGCTTTGGATCCAATCCAATTCTTGTTGTGCGATGTTTTCATTGTTTTTTGGCGAGAAAAACTTTCTTCGTTCACGCGACAGGTATATTTGAATTGACTGTTCCTCCTTGGTGCGAAAGGCGACAATGCCATACTGACTACGTAAATATCTCACGGCTTGAATCATCACGCTTGTATCCTGCGAATGATTGTTATATTTTTCAAGGCGCCCTTTCAACGAATCGTGGCCGTCGACGTAAAAAAAGCCGGCCAGCAAACCGATAACCGACAAGGAAATGGAAATCGATAAAAAATTGTTTTTCTGTTTCCAAAGTTGATAAACTCCGGTTGCCATAAAAAACGCTGAAAAGGGGATAATCTGCAGATAATACCGAGATTTTGGAATAATAAGAGTAATAAAAAAAATCTGGCTGATAATGATCAGGAGGATTACGGCCGTTGTTTTGGCGTTTCTTTCTAAAAGCCAGGCCAGCCCCACACCACACAGAAACAAAGGCAGTCCCGCCACATAAGTGCGTGCAGGGATACTGACGCTTAGGACGAGCATCAATACGATTAATAAGGAAGGGGCGCCCAAGGTCAAAAAATTAAAGAATTTTTGGAAGTTTGCATTTCGGTTGCGAAACGCTAATAAGGAACCGGCAACAAGGCCGCTGACCATACTTAACACTGCATGTCCGCTTTTACCGGTCGTCACCCACCAATTCCAAACATATGAATTTAATCGGGAAAAATTCGCGATCAAAACTTCTTTGGAATAGGCAAGCGATAGACCCTGGTCGTCGTTTATGTCTGAAAGCGTTCTTATACCGGAATGTCCCGACCAAAAATATGAAATTTGCGGCAATCCCACTATTCCAATGGTGATTGCCAACAACAGTAATATTTTTTTTAACGGCAACCTCTCTCTGACAAACAATGCCGGATATAATACAAGTGCCAATAAAGCGCCCTCGTACCTTGTTAAAAAAGTTAAACCAAGAAGGATGGCGAAAATTGCCTGACGGCGCAGATTGCGGGCGTATAAAAATGAAAGCAAAGAGGCGCATGTCGTAAACGCATAAAGTGAATTAGCCAAACCATTCGGCGCTTCCCAAATGAAATCTTGGTTGACGGCAAGCAGTAATCCGGCACCAAGGGCGATTGCCCATGGCAAACGAAAATATTTGGCAATAAAGGTAATCAAGGCCACTGTTCCGGCCGCGGCCATAATGCCGATCCACCTGGACCAAAGAAGTGGATCGGCGGTTATAAACCCAGGGATAGCTAAAATGGACAACAAGGGCCCCTTTCTGGGGTCGGTGGCAAAAAAATCTTCAAAATGCAGGAGTGCTTCGGTTTTTGAAAGATAATTGAAGGCATCACCGCCAAAAACTCCTTCAATTAGTCGTGTGTAGGGGGCGTGCAAAATGATCGCGAGTAAAATTAATCCAATAGTTGGTAATATGTAAATCATCCATGATTTAGTTTTATTTTTTAATAAATGTGTCGCGACAAAAAGCAATGGTAAAAATATCGCGGCAAAAATGGCGGGCCGGTTTTGTTTAATTGATTTGTCAGTAATACGGCTCCAGACGATTGCCGCTTTCCAGAGTGGCATTTTTTCGTTCAGTCGGAAGGCAATATCGCCGTAGGAATTATTACCACTGACAAGCATATTGCCTTTGTCGTATCTTCTTGAATCCGGTTGATAATGAATCAAGATCGCCGACTCTTTGTTGATTTCTGTATCGGTTTTCAAAACCAGAGATTGTGTTCCTTGGGGCAACGGTTGGCTAAATTTAATTCTGACCCATTGTGGTTTGGGCGATATTTGTGCCTGGGTACGGCCTAATTCTTTTCCTGCGGTATCGTCCAGAATTATCAAAGAGGGATGTTTTGACGTTCCGCTGATCATTATGTCTAGAGAGTCCGTGGTGTAGTCACTGTTGACGATTTGCCCTACGGTGGAAGTGCCAAAAACTCTTCGGATGTATTTTGAATCCAAATGCGGTAAATTGTTATCGTGTTTTAAATGGAAAGGCGTTAACAAAATTACAAGAAGCACGCAAATAGGTAGGAGGCACAAAACAGTCTTCCATATTCTGGTGCGTTGGAATGGTCGAGTGGTAACAATTTCCATGAAAATGATATGCTTACATAATGCTGAAAATAAGTAATTTGCGGAAGGGTGTGGAGTCAATCTACCTCCCTTTATCCAAAGGGGTGCGGCGGATTCCACGAGAACATCCAGTGGATGTTCGAGAGGGTGCCAGCACGGGAGGGATTACGTCGCAATTCCCTCCCTTATTCAAGGGAGGGCGGGGGTGGGTTATAACGTACATAGTATGAAACACACCAACCTCATCCTTAGAATAGTAGCCGTCCTCGTCATCATCCTCGTCTGGGGCACCGGCGTAAAAATCGCGTACGATAGATATTCGCAATGGCTGAACACTATTGTCGAAACAACGGTCTATCGTTCTCCAACGCGAATCGACTCAAGTTCCGAATATGCAGTTTATGAAAAACGTAACGCGTCGCAGACGTTCCATTTTGACAATCCAACCAACATTGAAAAAATTGCAATACCGGTGATGTTGCCGAATAATGCGAAAGACAAACAGAGATTAAACGTGACAATCAAAAAAGATGATATGACCGTAGTGGAAGATTATGTTTTTGAACTTACGGCCGGCAGAAATGATCTCACGTTGCAACCAACTAAACAATTTTTATCCGTAAAAGATCTGCGCGTAATTTTTACCACGCCCGGATTCAATGATATTGCAAAAGCCCCGCGTGTTTATCGAGAAGAAGGCGGTAATATCGCCATGCGGTTTTATTCAAGCGCCGTCAGGAGAGATATCATCTTCAAAAAATCGGCTACGCCAAAAGATTATGTCGGTTGGTACAAGTTGGCTTTACTTGCTGGACTTGTCGTGATCTTTCCCGTTGTGCTTATTGATCCGCTGATTCGAAATAATAAGCGTGGCGATTAGAAACAGTCCTCCAAAAATTGTTGCGGCAATAAGGGCGCGGGCACCGGGGACGATGTGTAATTTTGGGACAATCGGGATCACTATTGCTGTCGCTAAAGCAAAAGCGGCAATATAAAATAAAGACCAAAGGTCACTGATTAGAATTGCAAAAATTAGCAACGTGGCACCATAAAACAAAATTGAGAGATTGTTGATGTAGCCAAACCAAAACGCAACCGCGGAGAGTAGGAGAAGTAATGCAACAAATTGAAAAGCAATATTTAATATCAGTTTGCGCATAATGTGGCAGGTTTAATTTTTATTTGTTCTGCGTTTTGAGCTTGTTTAACCGGTAGTTCATAGATGACCGCCTCTTCCGTATCGTAAACCTTTTTGAATAACAATGGATTTGTTTCGTATGCCGTAGACATAGTCTCGAACTTTTTGAAATATAACATATACGTGGCACTGGATTGGGTCAAAAGATTCATTACGTCCGCACAGGAATTTTTATTCAAATATCCGCCATTCGTTGTGCCTCGATCCGTGAGGACTGGAAGCCACCTGATAACGCCATCTCCCAAAGAATCGTTTTGTGCGATCACTGCGTTGCTCGGCAAGTTCTGTTTTATCCATCCAAAAACTTCAACTTGATTTGGTTGAAGTTGCTGATAGGTTTTGTCTATTCCCGGGTTGGCAAAATAAGCGCCTGCGGTATGCCAGCCTTGGAAAATGGCAACGGCTAAAATAACGGTAAGTACCAAGTAGCGCAACGGGCCAAAAGCAAATGCAGTTTGAAGAACCTTCCAAATACCAATTGATCCGAAAATAATTATGGAAATAATTGCGAAAGGGAAAAATCGACTTTCCAAAATTCCTATTCCAAGCAAGGAATTAAAACCGAGAACAATCGACAATGCTCCAAATGTCACCAAATATAGACGGAAAAATTTTGATATAGAATTTAGACGAGAAAAAATTATCAAACCGATTGGCGTAAAGGGAACAATTATTCCGATTTGGGATTTTAGTATTTCAGAAATGGTGCGAAAAACGTTAAATTCTGTTTCTAGTGCGATGTAGGAAGGCCAGCGCTTGAAAGCAATAAAGAGAAGGATCAGTAACAGCGCGGAGGCGACTGAAACGGTAACGCGCTTCCAGGTACAAGCGGTTTCGTTGACACGATCTAATTTTGAAAAAATATACTGTGGCAGGGTGATTACCAGTGCTAATGCACAAACAATAAATGTTCCCGGGTGCGCGAACCACATCGCTATGAGTGACAGTCCAACTCCAATTTTTGATTTTGCATGCAATTTTTCAAAAAACAAAAGCAGAAAAATCATACTCCACAGTTGAGGCATAAAGCCAATTTGAACAAACGATAAGACACCGACTACGGATATCGACCAAAAGACCATTCCGATAAAAGCGGGAATCAAACCGGCAAATTTTCTTAGTAAATAGCCCAAAAGCAGTCCTGTGAGAAGGTGACCAAGCGCCATCCAAATCATAAAGCGTTGAGGCCAGGAGAACGGCAAAAAACGAGCTAGCGCAAACAGGCTACTGGATAGTCGGTAAGTTGTTTTAAAAGGTGCAAACCTGTCTGCGACGGTGCTAAAGGGTGGTGCGGAAATTGGATAGCGCGCATTTTGGATGTGTGTTGGTGCATCGTTCCCAAGCGGTAGTTTTGAGGTTAGGGGGTATTGAAATGAAAAAACAGACAAAATTATAATTGCCACCAAAAAAAAGCCGACATTAGTGCTGTGTGTGAATATTGTTTTAATAGCTTTTTTCACGAACAATTTTGCGGTAAAAAACGAGGTGTGTGGTTCAAACGGTAATATGATTATTTTCCGTACAGTATTTGGTAACTTTCGTGATAATATTATCAATGTTGCTTTGTGGCGCAAAATTCAACAGCTTTTCAATTTTATCGGTATTGGGTTCTCTGCGCTCGGCGTCTTCAAAGCCGACTTTGTACGCCTCATTGTAGGGAATGAACAGTTTAATGCTTTTACTTCTCGTGTAATCAATAATTTTGTCCGCCAGTTCCTCTATTGTAATTACTTGTTTACTGCCAATATTATAAACTTCTCCGTTTGTCTGCTCATTGTCCATTAGAAGTTGCATCGCCTTAACGACATCTTTTACATAAATAAAACAGCGGGATTGTTTGCCGTCGCCATGAATAGTAAGAGATTCATTTCGCAAGGCTTGCTTAATAAAAGTTGGGATGACCATGCCGTAAGCGTCTGTTTGTCTTTCGCCGACGGTGTTGAAAAGACGAACCACGGTAACGGGTAGTTTTCTCTCATTGAAGTAGGCGAACGACAAATATTCATCGAGTGCTTTCGAGCAAGCATAAGACCAGCGACTTTTGATTGTTTCACCCATTCTTAAGTCATCGTTTTCCGCTGAAGGCTTTTGGCTGTTCTTTCCATATACCTCTGAAGTAGAAGTAAGAAGAATTTTTTTGTTATACTTACTCGCAATTTCCAGCAGTTTCGCGGTGCTGTCAATATTATTTTTGATTGATGAGACAAGGTTGTCCATTATGTTTTTAACGCCAACTGACGCCGCAAGATGATAAATCGCGTCTACGGATGCCACTAGACGATCGAGGTCGGGAGATTCTGAAAGTTCGCCCGCAACAAAATGAAACATTGGGTTGTCTTCCAGATGCGCGATATTGGTCATTGAACCGGTTGACAGGTTGTCGATGGCAAATACTTCGTGATCCAAGTTCAATAAGTGTTCCGCAAGGTGGGACCCGATAAAACCGGCGCCACCTGTGATAAGATATTTATGCATAATCAATTTTTGGGTAAATTATTTTTTGCTAAATCCGCTTTTAGAATAGCATGTTCTTGCGCAAGCGCGCGAATTTTTTTATCGTAGCGGGAAAAAAGAAGGGAAAAATGAATGGCCAAAAGAAATAGACCGATGACCATTGCGAGAAGTAGCATTGCGGGAGCATAGGCAATACCGATGGTTTCGGCTAAATAATCCATTAGGCCTTCAAAAATAGAAAGTACGACCATAGTAAGTGCCACGATAAACCAAACAATGGAATACCCTTCCTTTAGTCTGCCTTGCTTAATCAGGAAGATTATGAAAAAAAAGAGAGCCAAACTGCCGATAATTGCGATAATTTGTAATCTTG
This sequence comes from bacterium, assembly GCA_030647555.1. Lineage (NCBI taxonomy): Bacteria > bacterium. The sequence goes on from JAUSJG010000008.1 coordinate 86,613, forward strand.
GTGGAATTGAACCTTGGAACGCGAGGGAAATCATACTCTAGGATGTTTAATTGCGCTGATAAGAATGGCGATGGAATTAGATGCGACAAAATAGGCTGCTTTTATTGGTCTTACAGAAGACACACCACCTTGTCGTTCTTTCATAATAACTGGAATTTCATTGAGGCGAAACCCTCTTTGAAACATCATAACGATCGATTCCGGTTCAGGAAAATCAGTGGGGTAGTGTTTTGCCGCGTAGGCAAGGGCTTGTTTGTTGTATAGGCGAAAACCGGAGGTTGAATCAGAAACGTATTTTCCGGTGACTATGTAAATTAAGAAAGAGAAAATTCTTATACCTAAAATACGCATCGGAGAAGAAGTAAAACCCTCGCGCTTAAGAAAGCGACTGCCGATTACCATATCCGCTTTGTCATTATTTAACACTTCTAATAGGTTTGGTATAAAAACAGGATCGTGTTGTCCGTCTCCATCCACTTGCATCGCAATATCGTAGTTGTTTCTGTGAACATAAGTAAGCCCTGTGCGCATTGCACCGCCGATTCCTAAATTGATTGGTAGATCTAGGAGTGTGATGTTGGGAATGGATAACGCGATTTCTTTTGTCTTGTCCGTAGAGGCATCGTTAACCACAATAATGTCTCCCTGTGGACAGGACACTTTAATTGCATCAATAGACGCTTTGAGGCATTTTTCTTCGTTATAGGCCGGAATGATAATCGCAATCTTCATATTCAGTAGTATAGGACAATAGTTGGTATTGTATAGTGTTTTTGTTTCGTTTCTCCTTTAACTATTGGGGCATTGTTGGTATAAATAACGAGTGAGTAATTATTACGATATTTTGAAAAGAGTTTTTAAGCTCAATGTGGTGGTTTTTTCGCTTTTTGCCCTTCTTTTTGTGTGGACGCGTTTTATTGAGATTCGTTTGATCAACTATGTTTACTCATTTATTGTGCTGTTCATAACGTTGGCGCTTGGTGGAATCAACTGCGTTCTTCTTTTACAGTGTTGCGTTAAAAAAACATTTAACTGGTTGGAATTTATAAATATCGCCAGTATAAGCGGTTTGCTTATAATGCCGGCATTCTATTTTCTGGAAATAACTTTTCTTGATAAAGATTACATTTGGCTTCCTGTAATCAATACATTGTTCTTGTTTATTGCTGTTTTATTTTTTTGCTTAAAGGGAAGAGCGTCATTTATTGAAGAAGACAATAAGGCTGATCAAGAAAGTGTAACAAAGTCATATTTATTGTTTGGAGTTATTGCGGTGCTATTTTTCATAACTGTTTTATTAATAATTACTTCGTATTTTCCGCTACTTGAGCAAGACCCTTATCATTGGATGAATAAGTATAGAGAATTGTTTGTTGACGGAAAATTGGCACCTTTAGTTGATAGGCCACTTTTTTTAGTTTTGACGAGAATCTTCATAAATACTGCTCGAATTGATACATACGCGTATTTTAAATATGTTTTGCCGTTGCTCTCTTGTCTTATTCTTATCCCAACATGGCTTGTGGCGAGCAGATTTAAAAGCAGGCTTCATCAGCTGGCGATATTAGTAATTCCGTTGGCAAGCCCATCAACAATTCTCTATCAAATTACTCCAATGCCGCAAATGATAGCGATAATAGCAACATCAAATTTTATTTTTTGGTTATTGTATTCTCGATTAAGCGGAAATAGATATTTTTACTATCTTGCGGGGTTTTCTATTTTTCTAGCCAGTTTTTATTATGAAATGGCTGTTATTATATTCTTAATTTGGATATCAGTAACGATAATTAATGATAGAAAAAAAATCACCTTTATTATTAATTCAAACAAACTCACGGTTTTTTTATTGATGATTATTCTTTTGCCGTATTATAATTTTGTAAATAATTTGTTAATTTTTGTCATTTTTTGGATAAATAAAGTTTATCATTCTATACTACTTTTTCAGATAAATTGGCTGTTTCCGGCGTTTTACGAGAATGTGGATCAAAATCAAATGGGTTGGCCTGGTTTTTTGGGTGTCAGTAAGTATTATCTTTTTTATGTGGGCCCACCACTTTTATTTACTGCCGGAGTTTTTTGTTGTTTTTTCCTTTTTAGAGCGTCCTTTCGTCGTCGAGTATTGCGTAGTAGTGTTGGTAGTCCTGAAGCAGTAATATTGTGTCTTGGGTTTGTAACATTTTTTATTATCTCGGATGTGTTGCCAAGAATTGCCAATGTCGCATTGCTTCCGGAAAGAGCTTGGATCTTTGGAGGTATATTCTTATCGGCTTTTGTTGTAGGAACAATGAAACATTCCGAAGATAATCATTATCATAATCATAATCATTATTCTATTTTGCTCGTATTTTTAACATTGATAAGCGTCGGAGCAGCTATTTATATAAACGATCTTAAAAAATATGTTGTTCCCGATTATCAGTTGCAATCGGCAGAATGGATAAAAAATAATTTGTCAGGAAGAAGAGTTATTTTATCTGTTGGTAATTATAATTTACTAAGGTTTCATGCAAATTCAGTTATGTATAATATGCCAGCGAATTTCTATTGTGACAAAGAGTTGGAACAATCGGAAAATTTATGGCGTATAGTTGAAAGTACTAACCCTGTGTTTTTTCCCAAAAAAATTGTGGCACGTCAGACACTTGGTAAACTTGAAAATTATCTAACGCAAACCAATTCAGTTGATTCGGGTAAATTACATAGTATAATTGATGAAAATGTTAACGATTTGAAAAAAGGAATTGAATTGCGAGAAGGTTTGAAAAAGAATGTATTCATATATTACTATAGCGACGATCCGCGTAATCCTTACGCTCAAAGGCCTTATCGCGAGATGACGGCGCAGTGTTTTCCTCTTGTTTTTGATACGAACAGCGACGCATATGAGAGGATATATTCAGATCAAGACAGGGTGATAATATGGCGCGTGAAATAAGGGGAATCAGTATGGATGAGAAAAAACAAAACAAGAGAATTCTTGTTTTTTCGCCTTTATACCCCCCGCATATAGGCGGGTTACAGTCGCATGCAAGAGAATTTAACAAGTATTTGTCTATGTTGGGTTACGATATTACCGTTTTTACACCACAATTACCGTTTAGTGCTAAAAACGAGGAGTTGGTTTGTGAAAATAATTCTTCGCGTTGCGTAAGGGTAATCAGGTTTCCGGCATTCGAATTGATATCCAATTATCCGGTGCCCAAATTTTGGCAACCGCTTTTTTGGCGTCAGGTGGCAACCGTACGAACTAATAAATATTCAATAATCATTTCGCGCACGAGATTCTTTTTCTCATCCTTGCTGGCTGGCTGGTACGCCAAAACAAACAAGGTTAGATGGGTACACATAGAACACGGTTCGGATTTTCCCAAGCTTGAAAGTGTCTGGAAAAATTTTGTCGCTGTTTTGTATGATAAAACATTGGGGAAGTTGGTGCTCTGGAGCGCGGATGTTGTAGTAGCAAATTCTCAAGCCTCGGCCGGTTTTGTTAAAGAAATGGCCGGGCGAGAGTGCAAATTTATTTATCGAGGAGTAGATAAAGCAGAGATATCTGTAACCGGTCCTGTTGCTTTGAATTTGCCACAAGGGTCGTTATTGGTTGTTTTTGTCGGGCGTTTAATTTCCGGTAAGGGTGTTGCTGATCTTTTAAATGCGTTGAAAGTTATTGATCGCAAAGAAGTATTTTGTTTTATTGTGGGAGATGGTCCGCAGACCAACGATTTGAAAAGTATTGCTCAAGGTTTGGGGTTGGACAAGGTAGTCTTTTTGGGAGAAAAGGTGCACCATGATACTATTGCCTTAATCAAGCGGGCGGATATTGTAATCAACCCCAGTTATACAGAAGGTCTACCAACATCGATAATCGAGGCGGCGCTTTGTGGTAAGGCGATTATTGCGACGGACGTCGGCGGGACGAAGGAGATCGTCGATCACAATCTTAGTGGGCTTTTGTATAAACCAAGAGATGTATTTGCGCTTGTAAGCTTGTTGCGTGATTTGTTGGATAATCCTGCGAAAAGGGAACGTTTGGGTAATGGTGCGTTTCAGAAGAATAAAGACTTATTTGACTGGGAAAAAGCATCTTTGCAATATGTTCAACTTTTTAACACAATTGAATAATGTGCGGTATAACGGGGAAAATTAATCTTTCAGGAAAGGCAGTGCTTCCTGACGATATTGAAAAGATGAACGAGGCGATTAAACATCGTGGTCCGGACGATGGTGGGATTTATATTTCTCCTAAAAAGAATGTCGGTTTGGGACACCGGCGATTATCAATCATTGATCTTTCCCCGCTTGGCCATCAGCCGATGCGCTATTTAGATAGATATTGGATTGTTTTTAACGGCGAAATATATAATTTTCAGGAAAAAAGAGATCTTCTTGAAAAAGACGGATATATATTTAAATCAAAAACTGATACGGAGGTAATTCTGGCGCTTTATGATAAATACGGAAAAAATTGTCTTGAACATTTGCGGGGCATGTTTGCTTTTGCGATTTATGATGAAAAAGAAAATACGATTTTCTGTGCACGCGATCGGGTGGGAAAGAAGCCTTTTAAATATTATTTGGATGATAAGGTATTCATTTTTGCTTCGGAGTTAAAGGCAATTCTTACTCAGAAGGATTATGAAAAAAAACCGGATTATGTCGCGATTCACCATTATCTAACCTTACAATATTGTCCCGCACCATTAACAGGATTTAAAGATATCAAAAAACTTGAACCAGCGCATTATCTTTTTATTGATCTGAAGACGAGGAAAGTTGAAATTAATAGATACTGGATCTTGGATTACACGCAAAAACTGAATTTGTCCGAGGCAGAATGGAAAATTAAGATAATGGAAAAACTTGAGGAATCTGTTCGGCTGAGGATGATTTCGGATGTTCCGTTGGGGGTGTTTCTCTCTGGTGGCGTAGATTCCAGTGCAATAGTCGGGCTGATGAGTAAAATAAGTGATAGGCCGGTAAAAACATTTTCCATTGGGTTTAAGGAGCAAAAATATAATGAACTTTCATACGCAAAAATTATTGCTGACAAATTTAAGACTGATCACAGGGAATTCATAGTTGAAGCCAAGGCGATAGAAATTCTTCCGATGTTAATTAAGCAGTATGAAGAACCATATGCCGATTCAAGCGCAATTCCGACATATTACGTAAGTAAATTGACGCGTGAGCACGTAACCGTAGCTCTGAATGGTGACGGCGGCGATGAAAACTTTGCCGGCTATGGCAGTTATCGGTATTTCAAAATAACTCTTTTTTATGATAAATTCCGTTATTTTCATAAGTGGGTGGTTTTGCCAATTGCAAAGATTTTGTCAGAAAATATTAAAAGTGATCTGACACACAAAATCTATCACTTCGCAAAAATTCTATCTCAGGAACCGTCAAGACGATTCACTTATTTTATGTCACATTTCGATAGTGAAATGAAAAAAGAATTATATACTGACAATATGAAGAAATTAACTGTCGGCCATGATTCCTTTGACATGCTGCCGCACAAGATATCAGAGGCAAAAGTTGTTGATCCTCTAGATTGTGCCATGTGTATGGATTTGAGCAGTTATATTCCGGATGGGCTAATGGTAAAAGTTGATATTGCCAGTATGGCAGTAGCGCTAGAGGGTAGATCTCCTCTGCTTGATCACGAATTTATTGAGCTTGCTTGTCAGATACCTAGTACCCTAAAACTGAAGGGGCTAAATAAGAAAAAATATATTTTTAAAAAAGCGCTTGAAGGATTTATCCCAGATGAAATACTGAATCGTCCCAAAATGGGTTTTGGTATTCCGCTTGATATTTGGCTTAGAAGTGACTTGAAGAAGTATACATATGATAATTTGCTTTCGGAGCGCGCAATTAATCGCGGAATCTTTAAGAGAGAAGAGGTGAAGAAGATACTGGATACGCACACAAAAACAACGATTAACAAGTGTTATCAGATCTGGAATTTATTGGTTCTCGAGCTTTGGTTTCAGGAGTTTTTTGATCAATGAAAAAAAAGGTTTTACATCTTATTACTGGTTTGGGAGTAGGTGGGGCAGAGATGATGTTGCTCAGGACGCTTCCTTTGCTACAGACAACTTTTGACAACGAGGTTTGTTGCGTCATGGGCAGGGGGCCTGTTGGTGAAAAAATAGAAGAAAAAGGAATTTCAGTGCATTATCTGGATCTTGGGAAATATAATTTCCCCATAGTAGCCTGGAGATTTGTTAAAATATCTAAACAGTTCAAATCGGGTTTGTTGGTTACCTATCTTATTCATGCCGATATCTTTGGAAGAATTTTGGGGAGATTGGCAGGTGTTAAAAAAATAATAAGTAGTCAGCGTGGTTTTTATGTGCAATGGAAATTTCTTAAGAAAATAGACAAGTGGACAAGCTTTTTGGTTGCCAAGTATTTTGTTCAGACAAGTTTTGCCAAAGAGGTGCTAATGAATGAATTATCTTTGTCCGCGGATAAATTTGTGGTTATTCCCAACGCTATTAAGCTTGTTGAATACCAATTTAATTTAGATGTCGAAAAAAAGAAAAAAGAACTTGGGATACCCAATGATAATCTTTGCATTATTTGCGTGAGTAATTTAAAACCGGAAAAGGGTTATGAAGAATTGTTGGAGGCGTTTGAAAGTGTGTATTCACGGAATAAAAAAATAAATCTCCTTGTCGTTGGCAGCGGTAAAGAAATGACCAAATATCTAAATCAAATTGAAAATTATTCTTCAGGGAACAACATCATTTTCCTGGGACAGAGAAGTGATGTTAAGGAAATTTTGAGACTAGGAGAAATATTTGTTCTTGCGACATACTCAGAAGGAATGAGTAATGCTATCCTGGAAGCCATGGCGAGCAAATTGGCGATCATTACTACGGATATTGAGGTAAATAGAGAAGTGATAAAAGATAATGTATCCGGGCTACTTATACCCCCAAGAGACGCGAAGAGTATTGAGGAAAAGATTGATTTTCTTGTTGGAAATTATGAGAAACGCAGAGAATTGGGTGAAAACGCCTATCGTGAGGTGTTAGAACGATTTGAATTAAATAAGGTGGTTGACCAAATTAAGGATAATTATGAGCTCGTTCTGTATGGGCGCTAAGTACGTTATTCGTTTAGATGACATTTGTCCCACAATGAACTGGGATAATTTCCTAAAACTAGAAAGTATTTTTAGAAAATATAATGTCAAACCAATTATTGGCGTCGTGCCGGATAATGTGGATAAAAAATTAATGGTACAACTGCCATTGGAAAATTTTTGGTCCATAATTAAGGGATTATTGCAAGAAGGATGGGTGGTCGCCCAGCATGGTTATCAGCATAAATACATTAATCAAGAAGGAGGCCTACTAAAAATTAGCAGACAAAGTGAATTTGCTGGCTGTTCTTACGATGAACAACTGATCAAAATACGGGCCGGTAAAGAAATATTGGAACGCGAATTAGACACAAAGATTGAATGGTGGATGGCTCCGGCACACAGTTTTGACGAACAAACTTGTAACGCGTTAAGAGAGGTGGGATTTAAATACATAACGGATGGAATTGCAGTGTATCCTTTTAAGAAGTTTGGTCTTATTTGGGTACCGCAGCAATTATGGAGACCCAGGAAGAAACTGATTGGTGTGTGGACAATATGTGTGCATCCGAACACAATAGATGATATTTACATACAACAACTGGAATTTTTTATCAGGAAAAATATAAATAATATTCACACTGATTATGCAAAGTTAGTTGTTAGCGGTAATAGTAATATAATAAATAAGGTATACAGATATTTTTGGACCATAGGGTTTAGATTATATAAACTTTTAATCAAAAAAACATGAGCGAAAAATATACGCGGAAAGACTTTTTTTATACAGATCCTGCCGCATATGACAACAGAGTAAAATTACCCATTGAAAATTTTATAGCCTCTTGTTGGAATCCAATTTTGTTAAATTACTTAGAAAAAGAAATAAAAGACGGGATCACCGTTGCAGATTTAGGTTGTGGGACGTTTATTCATACAAAACATATGGGTATGGCCGCACGTGTTTACGCAGTCGATATTAATCGCGAAATGTTAGATTATGGAATGCCAAAAATCGAGACGATTAAAGAAAAGGTAACTGTGCTTTGCGAAAGTGGAACCAAAACCAGTATTCCCTCCGATTCTTGTAATTTGGTTTGGATTGATGGTTTGTCTGAATTTATAAATTTGTCTGATCTTTTTATTGAGGTGAGAAGAATTTTAAAAAAAGACGGAAAGTTTATAATTTTATATCCAAACTTGTTGCATCCAGAAAATATTATTGTGGTCGCTTATTATTGGTTTCTAAACCGCGACGGAAAAAAATACAGAACTATCTATGAGTTTAAAAAAACCGGTATCGCAAACGGTTTTGGCCTCATTGATTTTCAAAGCACGGCGGTATTTATCTATTTACCGGGATTCATTCAAAAATACCTCTTGGGACTATGGGGATTTATGACAAAACTATATCAGCCATTTCAGAAAAAGTTTCCAATTGGAAATAATATCATTTGCACCTTTGTTAAAAGATAATTATTTATGAAGTGGCCAACTTGTGGATTAAACGAAGATATTATTGGTTTAGTAATCGTGTAATAAATTTTAACAAGTCAATTTTTTTGACTGTTTCGCGGTTACCGACAATTTGTACGGCCATTGCGCCAACGGCATTACCAATGAATGCCACCATATCGTGTGGTAGGCCAGCGGCATAGCAGGGTGCGGCAAAGGCGAAAAAGGCATCTCCAGCACCGACTGGGTCGACCACATTGGTGGCCAGTGCCGGTGTTTCCATAAAGCCATGTTTTTTTGAAAAGGAAAGTGAACCTTTTGGGCCACGTGTCGCTAAAAGCATCTCGCAATTCATTGTTGACTGTGTTTGTGATACTAGTTTGGATAAATTACTAAAACGATCATGTGTGGCGTATCTCAATTCCATTTCATCAATGCAGATCATGTCTGCGTGAGGATATTTCGTAATTAGATTGAAACCGGTATTGGCGCTATTAGTCTGAACATTTAGTGCGAGTTTTTTAGCAGTATTACAAATAATATTAATTAAATTTGGCGTGATAAAACCATGGCCAAAATCGTTGATGATTATAAGATCGAATGATTTCGCGTTTGTGACAAGATATGAAGCGACATCGGACTCGATTTTTTCGGATATCGGGTTATCGTTAAAAAAACAAATTTCAAAAAGTTTTCGATTGTGGGCATCGCTTATATAGCGTCTCTTGGTTGTTGTTTCAGCATCCTCGCGATAAAAGAAGTTTAGTTTAATTTCGGGGTGCATTCTTTCGCGAATGAATTGTTCTCGGGAGTTTAATCTGCCAAGAATGGTAAGTAGCGAGACGTTATTGCAAATATTGCTCACGTGATTGGCTGTTGCTAGTACTCCGCCAGCAAAAGATTCCTCGGAAAGATACTTGTTGGTTATAATGGGTTCCTTGCCCGATTTATTAAGAGGTTGACAATAGTGGTATTCATCAATGATTGCGTCGCCAATAACCAGGATCCTAAGATTATCAATTTTTTTCATCTCGTCTGAAATTATTGCGGCTGTGTAACGTTGTGAAAAATCTCTCAAGAAGATGCGTTGTTCGGGTGAGTAAACATCCAAATAATTATTGATGAGTTTGGATGAGCTGAATGATTGGTCGTCTGTAATAACAAGTTTTCCTCCAATCGCCGTTATGTTTTTTTCATCTTCAGATATTTGTCCAGTAACATCTTTCGATTTTTCTTTGTAATCCGGTCCTTTGGCGTAAAAATTCGGACGAACTTGTTTTATAATATTTTCTGCCGTTGCTTCGTTTACCACAACAACAAAATCAATAACGGAAAGTGCCGCCAGGGTTTCAGCGCGAATAATTTGGTTGAAAATAGGCCTGCCAGGGCCTCTTTTAACAAATTCGTCTGCCGTAAGCGAAACAATGAGAACGTCTCCGAACTTTTTTGCGGATTGAAAGTGTTTAATATGGCCGGGATGAACCAGGTCGAACACGCCATGGCAGTGCACAATTTTTTTATTTTGCTGTCTTAACGAGTCGGTAATTCCGGCTATTTGATCAAAATCTTTAATTTTCTCCTCGAGATCCTGATTGGTCATGTTGTGGAGGATAAACAATAGGGACAATTTAGGCAATAGTGCATGAAACGCTATAATGACACGAAAACTTCGTGTATTTTTAGGCAGCGATTTTGTGCCGTATGATCTCGTAGTGTTCTTCTTTTTCCCGCATCGGCAATTGCCTGCCTTTGTTTTTCATCGTGTAGTAAAAAATTAACTTTCTCAATTGCTTCGGGGATAGATTCATAACTTACGATTTCTCTGTCTTTTTCAAAAAGCGAGGCAGCTTCGTTTGCTCTGTCTGTTAATAAACAGGCACCCATTCCAGTGGTTTCAAAAGTTCTAATATTGGCGAATTCTGTTTTATCAACACGATGTCTGTTAAAAACAATGCGGGAATTATAAATAAGTTCGAAATAATCCATACCAAAACGAGGGGGAAAACAACGTTCCGGATAAAGAGAACTTAAGGGTTTGTGTTTTTTCCAGTTAAATAAACAAGAACCGGACGGATCTTGTTTTTTGCGGATTGAATAACCAATGAGGTGTCCGATTCGTTCATCGTGTCGTGAAATTTTTAATGATAGAAAAAAATTGAGGGTGTTCAGGTCAAGATGTGTTAGTAAAGAGGCGGCTGAGCGAATTAAATTTGTTTTTAATGAAAGTGTTTCTTCTTTAGTCCAGATTTGCAGCGGTGTTTTGTTGAGTAGTTCTTTTAGATCAAAGTATCGATCTCTATGCTCGTCGATTCCATAGCCAGTTGTTCCTGGGAAAATAAAATCATTTTTTTTGTGTGAAACATTATTTGGGATTATACGTTCACTAAGCGTATCATCAAAACATAAATGATTTAAATGACTGTGTATGCCGATTTTTTCGAAAGAGTATTTTAGGGCTGGGTAGGTACAAAAAATCAGGTCGAGATCATTGAAGTCGGAATATTGATGATTTCCGTTCAACTCGTCACCCCACAAGCCCGTAATAATTTTTACAAACGGGAATAGTTGTTTAATGTTTTTTCTAAGTGCATGTGTGATCGTGAGAAAACCGCCTCTTTCAAAATAAATAATGTCAGGACGATAGTATTTGATTTGCATAAGAAAAATATCGGTCAAAGAATATTTTTTAGAAAAAGTAGTTAATCCGGCGTTTTCTTGTATCCATTGCTCTTGTAAAAGTGTAAAATCTGGAACGACGTCAATTGCTTGATTACCAAGATTTTGTATATGAGTTGACCAGCTACCTGGTGTTAAAAAACCGGATGTTTGAAAAGCAGATAGAGTGCTAGCATAATCCTTTGAGTTGGTACTTTTTTCGTTAAAGTATTTGTTAAATGAAAATAGGTATGGTTTTGCCGCACAGACGCGCATGATAGAATAATTCTTCATTGAGCGGATTGATCAAAAAAGAAGACTGAATTTACGGTTTTAGCAAATGGAATGTAGGCTTGGCCAACAAGAAACCTGGTAAGTTCATCGTTTAAAACTTCAGTTAGCGGCAAGTTTCCACGGCCTTCCGGTCCAAGGCATTCGGCGACAATTATTTTTGGTCGATATTTCTCCCAATTGTTTGAAGAAAGAGCGTTTAGTTCTCCCCCCTCAATATCGATGGAAAGAAAGTCGATTGTGGTGTCTGGTGGCAGATGTTGAAAAAAAATATTTTCCAATGTTGTCTCATTAACGCTGATAATACGATCAAAATTGTATCCCTGGTTTTTGCGAAATTCGGCCATATTACTATCAAGAGTGTTTATTGCTCCATGGCTTCCATTAAACCGATAAAAATTCGTCACGCCCGTGTTTTTTCCAACTGCAAAATGCAAATTAACGTCACGCCGACGGCAGGTTTTGAACTTCTGGATAGTTGATTCATTTGCATCAACATTGATGCCTCGCCATCCTTTTTTATAAAATAAATACGTATTTGATATTTTTTTGGGGTGATAAGCGCCAATATCTACAAAAAAACCCTTCTTCTGATTTTCAAAAACTCGTGCTAAAATCGCATCTTCACCGTCTTGGGAATAAAACTTTTTGGCAGGACCTTTTATAGTATCCCATGTTTTTCCAAGCACTGTTCTAATTTTTTTTGTATTCATATATTAAGTATTATTTATTAAAGTTTTTAATAGCAATAAGAACCTTAGTTAACTATTTTAAGAAAGGAAGATTCCAGAAGTCCCTTGTGTTTCATTAAAAAATTTTGGCTAATACGAGATTTTGCGTATTTTAACCAGCCATTTGGATCTAATTGATTAAAAAGTTTTTGTTCATTTGTGATTGGTAATAATTTTTCGTTAGAAGAAATAAGTTCTTTTAGACCGGTTAAAATCTCTTCTGATGAAGCGTTAATAGCCATGAATTTATCTTTTGGAAAAATTTCATTGTATTTATCTGGTAAACTATGATAAAGATTGGCTTGGTCGACAAAGTCAAGCAATTTGCCTGTAGTATCGGCGATTAATGTCGGTATTTGAATACATGATTCTGAAAATGGGGGCTTAAAAATATGCCACGAATTAAGAAAAAGACAAGGAGTATTAAAGCAATCCGCCAAATAAGAAATACCAGAACCGGCCGTAATGGCTAGTTTGGCCAGACAAAAAAGGGAGAGGTCGTTTTGAAAGTTCGCTTCGTTGGAATTGGCGTAGTTGTAGATATTATATTGTTTAAAAATTTCCGGCATTTTTTCGCGACCGACAAATACTATAAAAAAGTTATTATTTAATAAATAATTGATAGCTGGTAAATACGTATCAGGGTTGGTCACGCAAGCTGTCGCGTTAACAATGTCTGTTTTAATGTGAATGAGGGCGATCTTCTTATTTGTCGTATCAAAAGAGCCGTTAAATTTTATTTCCTTGATGTGGGATCTTAATAAAAAAAAATTGGGGGTTAATGAACGTCTTCTGTACCAATCAATCCAATATTGATGAGTTTCTTTTTTTGAAACTAGATATTGATTAGTTTGCCAACGAGGTGGCAAAGAATTGTGCTCGCGATCAGGTAAATACCACTTACAGCGAGAGAGCCCAGCGTCTAGTGTGATATTTCTGTAGCGCATAAGCATCGGCAAGATCAAACAATAAAAAATATTAGATGAGGAAGAAAAAGCAAAAAGATTACCATACAGTTTAACAATAGTACGACAAAAATCATTATTTCTTCTAATCATAATATATTTAATTTTTGGATTCAGTTCTTTTAAAGTGCGTGCACGAAAAAAATTGTCTAATACGGGAATATTGTCTCCAACACCATCCGCAATGTTGAATAGAAAACGATAATTAGTTTTTAAAAAGAATACGTAAAACGGCCAATAAATAAAGAAAAGATATTTTGAAATAAATGGCGCAATAGTTACTTCAAAGTAATACATTAATAAAATAATTATGCGACTTGGTAGTTTTTTAAAAAAAGATTTATTAATTTCAATTTTCATAACCATTGATCTTCCATGAATGATCGGCGACGATTAGGTTTTGTTTGCCCGCAATGTGGCCGGTTCCAAAGTAGTCTCCCGGCTCAACAGAAAACATTCCGGCCTGAAGGATATAGTCTTCAACCTCCTCTCCAGATCTTGTGGTAACAAGTAAACTGTAATAAAAATCCCCACTATTCAATCCTAGTTGAGGAATAATACACTCAATTTTGCCATGACGCGGGATCGTTTTTAAATGATCATTGCCTAAGGTAGCAAGAGTATTAAAGTTGGTAAGTAAAGTATTGTGTGCGGTAAAAACGCAAAAACTGAATGAAAAATTTGAAGCGTCTATTTCATCTCGCTGGTTATACAGAGCGACGATTTTCATGTTTTCTCCTGATATCACTTGCGTTACTCTTCTATTGGATCCGTTTTCAACCCAGGTTTCAGTAAAACGAATTCCGCCACGGCCTTTGCGGTCGTGACGATCATTCAAACTTACAGAAAGCGAGTTTTTTATTCTCGAAATATATAAATCTATTATTTTTCGTGATGCTCCGTCAGCAATTAATTCGCCTTTGTCAAGCAGAAGGCACCTATTGCATAGCAGTGCCAAACTTTCTAATTGATGGCTTACATAAATTACAGTGCGTCCGTTGGCGGCAATATTATCCATTTTTCCCAGACATTTTTTTTGGAACTCAATGTCACCAACAGACAAAACCTCGTCTACTACGAGGATTTCGGGGTCAAGGTTGGCGGCAACCGCAAAAGCTAAGCGCGTATACATACCGCTCGAATATCTTTTAATGGGGGTGTCAATAAATTTAGTTATTTCAGCAAATTCAACGATTTCATCAAATTTTTTATCAATTTCCCGTTTTTTCATGCCCAATACCGAACCATTGAGATATATATTTTCCCGTCCGGTTAACTCCGGATGAAACCCTGTTCCGACTTCCAATAAACTGGCGACTCTTCCGCGCATAATGATTTGTCCGTAAGTGGGATCGGTAATTCTACTTAGTATCTTTAGTAAAGTACTTTTACCGGCGCCATTGCGACCAATAATACCGACAGCTTCTCCGCGTGCGATTGAAAACGAGATGTCTTTAAGTGCCCAAAAATCTTCAGTTTTTTTATTTTGGTTTTTGAAACCGCTTTTTAGGTAATTAAGAGGTTTTTTAATTGTGTGCAATAGTGAATCGCTTAGGGTGTGATACATTTCACGGTGTTCACCGATTTTGTATCGTTTTGCGATTTTTTCAGCGGAAATAATTGGTTCCATAAATCAAATAATGTCGGCAAAGGATCTCTCTTTGTAGCGAAAATACAAGAGTCCAACGAAGAACAATATCACGGCGCTTAAGAAAGAAATAAGCAATATGGGGGTGTCAAATGGTTTATTAAGGATTGCCGAACGAAAACCCTCGATGACGCCTGTCATTGGGTTAAACGCAAGAAGCCAACGCCAAGTTTTTGGTACGATTGTGACGGGGTAGAGAACAGGACTGACGAACATCCACAATTGAACCAGAAACGTAACAACATAACGAAAATCTCTGTAGGCGACTGTTAGGGCGGAAAGAATCAGTCCAACACCTAAAGCGGATCCAATCATAATAATAACAAGAAGGGGTAATAATAAAATGCCAAGAGTTAGACTAATTTTATAATAGAAAAGCATTGCTATTAAGATGATAAAGGAAATACAGAAATCGAGCAGTTCTACACCAACAACAGAAGATGGAATAATTATGCGTGGAAAATACACTTTTGTAATAAGACGTTCATCTTCGATAATACTGGTGCCTGAAAAACGGATTACGTTGGAAAAAAAAGTCCAAGGAAGTAAACCGGAATAAACAAAAATTGGATATGGAACCGAATCTGATGGTATTTTTGCTAGAGTTCCAAAAAAAATGCTAAAAACCACCATTGTGAGAAAGGGTTGTATTATCGCCCATGTCGCTCCGATTGCAGTTTGTTTGTAGCGTACCTTAATATTGCGTAAAGCAATAAAGAGTAGTAAATCACGGTAATAAAACAGCTCGTGCAAATCAAACGCGGCGAGGCCACGTTTAGCTTTTATTATATAGTAACTTTTTTCTTTATTGTTCATAAAACAAAACTGATAATGTATCTTGCGAAGATGTATAATCGATATCGACGATGCCATTTATGTACGTATTTTTCAGGAAAAATATCTCTATAAAACCCAGTTCGCATTTTTTGGGTTGCCAGTTTTAAACTGCTAAAATATTGTTTTATGTCATATCTTAGCCCGCCTGAAAAACTTTTTTCCACTAACCGCCAAGCAACCGCTTTTTCCGAAGAGTAACACACGCCATGTTTTAAACCTATGGCTCGTATTGCAAAAATATCACTGCATGGGCCTAATTCTAAAGGGAAACCAGCTATTTCTTGTAGGGCCGATCGTCGATAAATCGTTGAGGCACTCCATGAATGCGAGGGTGGTTCTATTTCCAAGCATTCTGTTAAATATACAGTGGGTGGCGCAAAGCGTGCAGTTTTCCATTTGCGGACTGATGCGATACTTATTTTTTCATCCTTTTCGTTAACGGTAACCATATCGCCGAAAACGATACCTGCCTTCGGATATTGATAAACCAAATTTATCGCTTGCTCAAAAAAACCGGGTAATACATAGTCATTGGCAGATGCACCGTAAACATAATCCGTGTCGAGTGACTGCCAACCTTCCTGCAGAGATGCTAACACCCCCTTGTTTTTATTGTGGCGTATCAACTTAATTTGAGGATATTTATTGATATATGTATTGATAGTGATGATACTGTTATCGGTTGAACAGTCATCAATTATCAGAAATTTGTCAGGGGGGGTTGATTGCCTCATAATTGCTTCAATGGCGCGTCCAATTGTCGTCGCGTCGTTGTAATTGGGCATAAAAATCCCGAGCGTTGGCTTAGGATGAATAATAGACATATGGGAATGATAGTGGATTCCTATCGTCTGGCAAGTGTGAGTCCTTTTTTTGGCAAGCCTTATCTTAATAAATTATCATAAATAGTGTATTATTGCTCTATGTATAAATTATCAAAAACCTGAATATGGGTCTTGCGTTACCGGCTTTAAAGTATCTCGTAGAGGAGTATAGGAGAAAACCGTTTCCTGGTCCTATTTTGACGCTAGGAAGGCAATGTATTTATGCTACTGAAGGTGAGATACGTCAGTTATTGATCGAGATGGAAGTAGTGTTAAGAGAACCACCTATTGGGATACAGCGAAATACTAACATCACGGCCTGGAAGAATATTCCATATGCAAAATATGCCAGTGACCAGCTTTTTTTTGGATTGTTGACTGGTCAAAATGTAGAAACTTTGGATATTTCAAATTATGAAGATGCTGAATATGTTTGGGATTTAAATCAGCCGGTCCCAGCGGAATGGCGCGGAAAATTCGGAACAGTTATTGACGCTGGCACGAGCGAGCATATTTTTGATGTACGACAGAATTTACAAAATGTTAATATTTTGCTCAAAAATGGTGGTAGATTATTTCATTTATCACCCGCCAACAATTATATGGAGCATGGATATTATCAGTTTAGTCCTGTAGTATTTCATGATTATTATGGTGTAAACGGATTCGTTGATATGCGATGTATTCTGGTTGAACAACGACCATGGGCATTAATGCGCGGGCATTGGCAAAAATGGGATTGGAGTACCAAACGTCCGGCGACGAATATTATTTCGCATCAAATGCTAGAAGTTTTTTTTACAGCTGAAAAGGTGTCCAATAGTACGGTTGACAAGACTCCACAACAAGGGTTTAGTTACGAAATTTCCGATTTCAGCAGGACGCGAGCCGGTCATTTGGGTGGTTTGAAGGCAAAATTATACTATTTTTTGCCGCAAAGTTTAGTAATATTAGCTAAACGTCTACTTGGTTTTGATAAATCCGTAAAGCCGTGGGGCCTTCGCTTTCGCGGTAAACTCTAGAATTTTATTAGTATACGTCCCGCTTTTCCCGTAGCGAGTTCGGAGAAGGCTTCGTTTATTTTATAAAAAGAGAAACAGTGTGTGATTAGTTTTTCGAGCGGAAGGATCCCACTCCGAAAGGCTTTTGTATAGATAAGTAAGTCACGTTCAGGTATTGTGTCGCCTCCCCAAGTTCCGATGACTTTTTTACCCTTTATAAATTCGAAAGGTGTAAGTTCGATTTTAATACCATCCTTTACATTACCAGCAATAGCCAGTATGCCATGCGATTGAAGAGCCGCAAAAGCTGTTTCCATTGTCTCTTTTGTGCCGGCTGCTTCTAATGCATAATCAACTCCTTTGGGTAGAATGTTTTGTATTTGTGATAATGTGTCGCCCTTGCTTGCGTTAATGGTATGCGTGGCTCCGATTTTTTTTGCAAATAATAATTTTTGATCTGTGATATCGATAGCAATAATAAACTTACACCCCGTCATTTTTGCCGCCATAATTGCCGCGGCGCCTATTCCACCCACGCCAAATATTGCAATAGACGATCCTTTTTGAGCTTTTAACGTGTTAATTACCGCCCCCGCACCTGTTGGTACGGCGCACCCTAAAAGTGCGGCAACGTCGGGTGAGATATTTTTTGAAATCTTGAAAACACGATTTTCTGAAACAACTGTATACTCGCCAAGCGTCGTAATAGCACCGGCATTTAGCAAAATTTGGTCTTTTGAGTAGGTTGACGAAGGTACGTCGATTCCACGTCCTTTTATCCAGCTTAGAACAACATAATCACCGTTTTTGACTTTTTTAACGCCAGAACCGATTTTTTGCACAATTCCCGATGCTTCATGTCCCATTAAATGGGGAAGATATTTATCTGTACCTTTATAACCGCGTATTTCGTTGCGTTGGCTGCCGCAAATGCCACTATAAAGCACTTTTACAAGAACTTGTCCTTTTCTTAGTTCTGGGACTTCTATTTCCTCGATGACGAGGGGTTCGTTAAGTCTATAGAGAACAGCCGCCCTGGTTTTCATGGAATAAACCAGTAGTAGTCGCCGGTATAGCCCACTTCCGCGAATAATTTTTGCCATTCGGGAACGCTCATGTAAGTGAGAGCAGTTAGGTTCCACATATCCATGCGTTTTTTTTCTTCCTCGGTTCTATAAGCGTCAACCGTAATAAACGCGTTTTTTTTGCTCACTCGCTGTATTTCTCGCAATGCTTGTTTGCATTCGTCGAGGGGCAAGTTGTGGATAGTGTTAACCGAAATTACGAGATCAAAGCTTTTATCCGCGTATGGTAGCTTTTTTGCGTCCGCAACCTTAATAAATGGTTTGATGTCTGGTAAAGCGTTTTCGATCGCATACTCAGAAATATCTATGCCGGCAACAGTGATTCCCGGGATTAATTCACGAAAGTCGTGTAGCATAAAACCCTTCGCGCAACCGACATCAAGAAGACTGCTTTGTCCTGTTAATTGGTATTTTTTTTGGAAATCAGGAACCACCGGTTGCCAGAAGCGTGACTGGTAGGAAAACCCTCCGTAGCCAAATCGTCTTTCGCCATCAAAATATTCTTTATCGAAGCGACGGCCAATTTTTCGATCTGCCTCGGTTTTTTCCTGGGCACGTTCGTCGAGGTTTCTTTTGGTTTTTGGGTAGTTTGCTAGTAGATCTATTTCCATAAAAGTGGGCTGAATGATAAGACGAGTGTCATTTTACACTAATTCGAATAATTGCAGAATACGTCCGAGGCTTTAGTGAAACTAATGCCCGGGAGGGCAGTTTCAATTTTTTGTGTTGAGAGGGAATTATATAATGGTCTCTTTTCCAATAAGTCCAAACTTGAGGCAGAGACGCGCTCAATTAATTTTGAGGGTTTGTTTAAAAAAGTCGCGAATTCCGTCGCAAATTCAAAGTAGTTTTTGATTTCTGGTCCTGACAAATGGAATATTCCAAACTGCTTATTTACGATTAGTAGTTCGATTATTTTTATCACGTCTTTTATATATATCGGTGCAATAAAAGAATCACAGATAGCTGATATTTTTTGATCATTTTTCCAAGACTGGTACCATGATGAAAAAAGAGATTTATCGGTTGGGTCGGTTCCATAAACTTTTGTCATTCTAATAATAAAAAATTCATTAAATGTTTTTTGAATCATCTCCTCCATTGTTGCTTTTTGACGCCCGTATTCCGTTATGGGGCAAACCGTGTCGGTTTCGACGTAATCTGGTTTAGCACCGGAAAAGACCATATTGGATGAAAGATAGAATGGTATGCCACCACTTTCTTTGACGCTTTTCAAGAATAGCTTTACCGCGTCCACGTTTATTGCCCGTGTTTCAGTTGGATGTGATCTGCAAAAGTCGATGGAGCCAAAATTATTACAAAAAACATAGTAAGCACCTTTAGAGGAAAATGCCGGAGCATATGTGTTGGGGTTTGCTAGATCCATAAAAAAAGTCCCCGGTGTTTTTATTTCACGGTTATTATAATAACTGCCCGCGGTGTTATATCCTCGCAGGGTTAGGTAATGATACAAATTCGTGCCGATGAACCCATCGGCACCGATGATTACAATATTTTTCTTGTCAGTGTTTTGGACCAATGCCTATCGCAAATAGATAATGCGCCATACCCGAAAAACCCGTATGTACAACTTCATCGTTCATGGAAAAAGTTAATACGTTATTAAAAAATTGTTGCATTAGATTTTTTAATTCTACTTCTCGTTTGCAATTGATGTGACCCTCCTTGCTTGGCTTTGAAGCATAGATTTGCGATTCTTTGCTGGGGGTGCCTAAAACCAAGATGCCATGCCTGGTTAAACTTTTGCAAATATTTGTCAGAAATATTTTTTCCTTCGATGGTTTTATGTGCTCTAAAACATCCAGTGTGTATGCTCCATCATATTTTTTATTTAAAGGATTTTTTAGGATGTCGTGAATAATAAATTTAGCATTGGAAATATTATTATTTACTTTTTTTGCGTTCTCTATAAAAAGGGGATCAAAGTCATACCCGTCCAAATTGCCGACGCAAGTACTGATTAGTCGTGAACCAAATCCATCGCCACAACCGATATCGGCGACACTTTTTTTATTATTAAGTATTTTGGATACAAATTTATATCGCGACAGTGTAAATAAAATATGTTTCGGGTCGTTGAGCCAAAGGTACGAAGAGGTCAAACCCATCAGGCCGGGGCCAAATTGATTCTGGTGTTCTAACTGGCCATTATATTGAGGTTCTTTGGTTGTTTTCATGGTCGATGAATATATTCCAATGGTTGTTTTTGAATTTCTGCCCAATATTTTTCCACCCAGGTGATCGTTTCTTCCAATCCTTCGCGTAACGGCACGGTGGGATACCAGCCAAATTCTGTGTGTGCTTTTTGTGAATCAATAACATAAGCTTTGTCTTGTCCAAGTCGTTCGGCAACCATTTCTGTCGATTCTTCAAAATTCTTTCCCATTATTTCGCAAATTGTGCGCACAACATCTTTGACTGCCGTACCGGCATCGGGAGACAGGTGGTAAATCTCTCCAGGTCGACCCTTGAACATGCCGTCAATATAACCTTGTGCCACGTCATGGATGTGAATATATGATTTAACGGCACTTCCACCGCCGTGAAGTTGTATTTTCTTGCCGGTTTTTAGATAAATTACGGAACGCGGGATGATTTTAAAAAGTTGTTGGTGAGCGCCATAAACATTGGTGGCGCGCATTAACACGGCTGGAAATTGAAAATTCTTATAAAAAGTCATGATGGAAAAATCCGCCGCGGCTTTGGAGGCGGCGTAGGGTGTGGTGGGATTCATACAGGCATTTTCTTTTACCGATCCTTCGCATGTGCCGTAAACCTCGGGTGAAGAAATGTGGGCATATTTTTTGAGCGATTTTAGATCTTTCAGAAAATTTACTAATTTGGTGAGCGCAACGACATTGGTCTCAAACCATTGTTCCGGATGTTGCCAGCTGGGCGCGACCTCGCTAAGTGCCGCAAGATTTATAATATATTCAGGCTTCTCTGTTTGTAAAAGATCGCAAAGTATTTGCATATCTTTGTTAAGATCCATACTAAAAAAACGGAGTCTTGAAGTATCTTTTTGCAGATAAGGCAAGAAAAGTGGGCCTTTCATTTCACGGCTGATGCCGATAATTTCGTTTTCTGAATTCTCCAAAAGCTTGTCTACGACGAAACCGCCGGAAAATGAGTTACAACCAATAATCGCAATTTTGCTCATGTATGGCAGTCTATTTTGCTTGCAGGATAGTGTCAAATTGCGGGTGGTTGACGTAAACGGCGCTTTGTTTTTAACTTGGAGAGCGTTCGTGTTTTTTTTGATAACCTGAAAAAAGGATTTATACGATGCAAAAAGGAACGTTGGTTGTCAACCAGTCGGAGTTGGACATGCTTGAGTGCTTATTTTGCCGCCACGTTTTTGACCGGGCGCGGCAGGAATTGGGGATGGGAACGAACGATTGTTCGGATCTGCCCGACGATGAAATGTTGAATTTTGTCGGAGAAATGTCGCCATACATCGGATGTACGTTGCGACAAGGGTATAGGGATTTGATTGAATATCTTTTACAGCTTGAGGGAATGGATCCTTGTGAAGCCAGCCAGCAGGCGTACGGTTTATCGGACGTCGAAATTGCTCAAGGAATTAGAGATATTGCGAGCGAGTTTGATGATTTCTCAGATTGGGTGGCGCATTTGTCACCAAGAGCGCGCGCGGCACTTAGCGTTTGAAGGGCTGTGGTCCGGGGTGAAACAACCCCGGCATTTTTTTGTTTAAAACGGGCCGGAAAAAGTCGGATCGGGGATGTCGTGGGGAAGAGGGGATTCTGTTGTTTCTTCATGAAATTCTTTTGTCAGCGGTGTGGGATCTTTTTTGAGTAATCGAAAAACACTCTCTGATATTTCCTTGTATGTCGGGTAATAATTTTTACTTAATGCAAAACTGGTGGGTGCCGGATAGTTGGGACAGGCGACAATTACCGGTGCCGCAAGAAGTTGCCCGAAAATGTTTGTGGTAATTTCCGCGACAATATTTTCGGCGATGCTTCCCGTTTGGGGGGCGTTATCAATGACAACGACACGGCCGGTTTTCTTGATCGAAGAAAAGATTGTTTCTTTGTCTAGTGGTCGAATTGTTCGCAAGTCAACAACTTCAGCACTAATGCCGTGTTTGGCCAGAACATCCGCTGCGCGCAATGTTTCAATTGTCGGATAAGAATGAGCGACCAGTGTAACATCGGTGCCTTCTCGTGCGATTTTTGCCTTTCCGAGTGGTACTTGATACATCTCTTCCGGCACAAAACCTGTGATATTGTGAATCCAGCGGTGTTCTAGAAAAATGACCGGATTGTTGTCTTGGATGCTGGCCAAGAGGAGTCCTTTTGCGTCATATGGGGTAGTCGGCATAACAACTTTTAATCCCGGCACTTGGGCAAAAAGTGCTTGTAGGCTTTGGGAGTGTTGCGGGCCTTGTCCCCAACCCATTCCGATCATCATTCGGATAACAATCGGAACGGTTTTTTTGCCGCCGAACATAAAATGCCATTTGGCGGCATTGTTGATAATCTGATCAAGAGAAAGCAGGGAAAAATCGGCGCGTTGGTGCGTTAAAATGGGGCGTAGTCCATTCAATGCCGCACCAATACAAATACCGGTAAGAGCGTTTTCGGAAACAGGCATATCGAATACACGGTCTTTGCCGAATTTTTCGCGCAAACCAAGTGTCGTTCCAAAAATACCTTTTGGATCGGGTACGCCTTCCCCGATAATAATCACACGACGATCAGTGGCCATTGTTTGGAGGGTGGCCTCGCGGATGGCCTCACTGACTTTAATAGTGGCGCGCGGGTTGGTTGTTTGTTCAGCCATAACAATTTTCAGGGGTTAAGGGTTTGTTTGGGAAGGCGCTTTGTTTTGCATAAATTAGCGCCGCCTCAATTTCCTGCGCGATAGCGGTTTTTGTGTTTTTTAGTTCGCTGTCATTAATAAAACAGTTATTAAGGGCATATTGTTCGATTTTTTCTAACGGATCATTTTTCTTCCAATTTTTAAATTCCTCTTCCGAACGGTAGCCGATATTATTGTCAAAATTGGGTCCACAATGTTCGCGCCAGCGGTATGTTGAAAATTCCAAAAAATGGGGACCTTTTCCGGATCTAATTTGTGTTACGGCGGTTGTTGTTTTTGAATAGACCTCGTAAGCGTCGTTGCCATTTCCCTCAAGTGTTTGTAGGCCATGGGCACTGGCAATATCGACGATTTTTCTTTTTGATTGTCTCTCGTTGAGAGGAGTGTAAACCGAGTACAAATTATTTTCACAAATATAGATAATTGGTAATTGATGCAGGACGGCGAAATTCATACTCTCGTGTAGCACTCCTTCCTCTGTTGCGCCATCGCCAAAAAAAACCGCCGTTACGCTTGGTTCGCCGCGTAATTTTGCCGCCCAAGCAAGCCCTGTGGCAATCGGAATAGTACCGCCAACGATCGGTGTAGAGCCGATAAAATTGATTGATAAATCGATGAGGTGTTGTGACCCGCCGATCCCCGCACAGCAACCGGTTTCTTTTCCATATATTTCGGCAAACATTTTTTTCAGATCTCCGCCTTTGGCCAAATAATGACCGTGGGCGCGGTGGGTGCCCATGACGTTGTCGAATGTGTTTAACGCCATGCAGGCTCCTGCCGGCACCGCTTCTTGACCGGTGCAGAGATGCATGGGGCAGCGAATTTCTTTTTCAGAGTAAATCGCAGCCATTTTTTCCTCTGCCATTCTAATTCGTGCCGTATGATAAAAAAGTCGACGAATAATCTCAATGTCTTTTATTGTCGGTACAAACGAAGACATTTTTATCGATTCTCGTTTTTTAATATATACTTTTGCATTGTTTTTATGTTGTAATAACGAGGATTGGAAAGTGCTTCAGGAATCAAATTGCCTTTAAAAGCGTTAACTAAATCTTCAATTGCGTCTTCCACTGTCCTTTTTGCGGAAAAATTCAGTTCCTGTTTGATTTTTGAGGAATCGACGCGATAAGATCGTTTATCGGCAGTATCTTGTTTTGTTATCGTAACGTGTTCGCCAACAATTTTCTTGGTCATAGCGGCAATTTCATTAAGCGGGTAATTTTCGTAACCGGCATTATAAACTTTTCCCGCAATTTGTTCTTTCGGGAATGATAGTGTTTGCACATATAGGTCAGTCATGTCTTCGATGTGGATATTGGGGCGCGCTTGCTCTCCGCCAAAAACAGTGATCACACCTTTTTCTATTGCGTGGCACGTTAAAATATTTACAGTAAGATCAAGACGTAATCGCGGTGAATAACCACAAACTGTGGCGGGGCGTAAAACGAGCACCGTAAAATCATCGCTATTTAAGGGCAAGAGATAACGCTCGCAAAGTGCTTTGTAGCGCGAATAATCGGTAAGTGGTTCTAGTGAAAGATTTTCGGTGACTTTTTCTTCCTCTTTTACGCCATATACGCTGGAACTACTTGCATAGATAAAACGCTTGACGCCTATTTGCTTAGCTAAATCAAAAAGCTGGATACTGGCGTCGTAGTTGATAGATTTTCCCAAATTAGGATTCAGTTCGAAACTGGGATCATTGCTAATACATGCGAGGTGAATAACGGCGTCAATGTTTTGAAGCGCGTCGTGAACAACTTTTTTGTCGCGCAAATCGCCTTTAATTTCGTGCAGTTTAGGATCATTTTTTACTGCGGCAAGCGTGTCGCCATAAAGGTATAAATCTAGAACTGTAACCTCAAAATCCGCCTTTAGTAGTTTGGGGACTAAAACCGATCCGACGTATCCGGCACCACCAGTAACGAGCACCTTCTTTATTTGCATGTCATTTCTTATCATATTTTGCGGCAAATATTCATTAGTTTTTTGGGTGTTTTGTTGTAGGTTTTCGAATGCGTCAAGGTGCACTGCAATTTTTTCCGCCAATATGCAAAAATCGATTGTTTTCGCGTTATCGTTTTGAGAAGCAGTGGAATCGAAAAGTTGCTGTATTTGGGCGCGGTATTTGGCTATTAGGCTTTCTTGCATAGCAATAAAAATTATGAGTCGTTCCTCCAGACTAAGCAATTTCTACCCTAGTTGTAGTTAATTTACAAGTTTTTGTAAATCAATTGTTTGTTGGATAATAATTTCGGGTAAAGAGATTTAATATCGATAATAACACCTTGTTTTCCGGAGCAATTTTTGATTTGTTTTTCCATCTCTGAAAATTTCTTGTGCGGTGTTGCGACGATGATTGCGTCGAAGTGATTTGAAAGTTTATCGATAGAGGGGATTTCAAAATTGCGTTTGATTGTTTCTGAATCCAAAAGTGGCTCAAATCCAATTACTTCTGCTCCTAATTTCTTTAAAACTTTTATTGTGACTCCGATTTTTGAATTTCGATAATCTTTTACGTTTTCTTTGAAGGTTAGGCCCATCACTAAAATTTTGGCGCCTTTGATTTCTTTTCCAGCTTTTTTGAGGCCATCTACTGTTAATTGGGCGACATATTCGGGCATATAATCATTTATTTTACGCCCCGCGGTGATTATTTGGGGCTGATGGCCAAGTTGTTTTGCTTTGAAAACTAAATAGTAAGGATCAATGGAAATACAATGTCCGCCAACCAGACCCGGGGTGAATTTTAGAAAATTCCACTTGGTTCCTGCTGCTTCTAGTACGTCGCTGGTGTTGATATCCATCTTATGAAAAATCAATGACAGTTCGTTCATTAAGGCGATATTGATGTCGCGTTGAGTGTTCTCGATAACTTTTGCGGCTTCGGCGGTTTTAATGTTGGGGGCAATATGTACGCCGGCCTTGCAAACTTTTTTATATGTAGTAGCAATAATTTTTGTCGATTCCGGTGTATCACCCGAAACGATTTTGACTACCTTTTCCAGCGTATGTTCTTTGTCTCCCGGGTTAATTCTTTCCGGTGAGTAGCCGACATTGAAATCCTTTTTCCACTTCAGCCCGGATATTCTTTCCAGAACCGGGACGCAGTCTTCTTCTGTCGCACCCGGATAAACTGTTGATTCATAAACGACAATGTCGCCTTTTTTCAGGTTTTTTGCCACTGTCTCGCTGGCTTTGATCACTAATGACATATCCGGATTATTTTTGTCGTCTACTGGAGTTGGTACGGCAACAATGAAAAAGTTTGCTTCTTTTAAGGTGTTGTTGTCGGAAGAATAGACGAGCTTGCTATTTTTAACTTCCTTGCGTGTTAGTTCGTCCGTTGAGTCGATCCCTTTCTTGAGTTCGTCGATTCTTTGTTGTTTTACGTCAAAACCGATGGTTTTAATGTTTGTTCTGCCGAAAGCCAAGGCGAGCGGAAGACCGACATAACCTAAACCGACGACGGCGACTGTTGTCTTTGGGGAGGGTGTTTTCATATGTTGTTTTTATACCATAATAATGTTTTCTTGAGACCACTCTCAAAATTTATCTTTGGCGCATAGTTTAAGTATTTATTTGCTTTGGAGATGTCGGCAAATGAGCGGGGGGTGTCTCCTTGTCGTTGGGGTTTTTGGGTTGGCTTAATATTCTTTTTCAAATCTTTCTGAATCTGGTTGTGAAGTTGTTGGATGGATGTATTTTGTCCCGCGGCGATGTTATACACTTCGCCGAAGATTGCTTTGGGTGATGTGGAGGCTTTGATATTGGCTTGAACGACGTTTGCAATATACGTGAAGTCGCGGCTTTGTTTGCCGGTGCCATGGATTTCGGATGGACGGTCGTTCAATGCGTTTTTCACAAAAATTGGAATCACGGCCGCGTAACTGTCGTCTGGGTTTTGATACGGGCCAAAGACATTGAAATAGCGGAGTGAAATTGTTTTGAGACCGAAGATCTTGTAGAACAAACGGCAGTATTCCTCGCCGGTTAATTTTGTTAGGGCGTATGGTGATTCCGGTTTTGGCGGGAGGGTTTCAATATTTTTTTTGTTGCCAATTAAGCCGTAGACCGAAGAAGACGATGCAAATACAAAACGTTTTACTTTTGCGTCACGGGAGGCAACCAAAAGATTAAGTGTACCAGTGATGTTGGTTTCGTTAACGGCTTGTGGATCTTTGACTGATTGGTAAACACCGCGGAGTGCCGCTTGGTGCAATACGTAATCAACACCGGTTACCGCTTTTTTAACCGTCTCAAAATTTCGGATATCACCATTAATAAATTCGACCTTATCCTTAATATCCTCGAGGTTGGAAAGACGGCCGGAAAATAGATTATCCAGGATAATTACTTTGTGTTTCTTTTTTACGAGTTCGCGAGCGATATTACTGCCGATAAAGCCGGCACCACCGGTGATTAGGTATTTGGCCATCCCAGTATATCAACTGCCAATACAAGCGATTTCGAATCGCTTGTAAATGACGTTGATTAGGTTTGGTGAATTATTGGGCATGGGTGTCGTATAAGGAAATAGTTTAGTTATCGAAACTAATTGGCAGTTGTATTACTGGGCATAACGTCAATAATATGGGGAGGCGCGTAAGTTGTCCATTGTCAGTTTCATGCGCTTGTGCAATGAATAAAAAGTGGATTAGATTTGATCTCTGTTGCTTGGTGGACGAAAATAATGGTGTGAAAATTTTTTGACTTATTCTGTAAATTGCAATCAAATAGTCGAATACAATGGGAAATAAATTATTCATTCTAATGCAAAAACACAAAGTAGTTCTTGTTATTTGTATTGTTTGGCTAATGATTCAGTTCACACTTTTTCATTTTTTGGGCGTAGCTTACGGGAGTGATTCTACTAGATATATTGATGCGGCTAATCATCTTGTTCATGAACGAGTTATTCCACAAGGAATGGCTTCCGCATATATGGGATATAATTTGTTTGTTGCAATAATATATTCATTTGATTTGGGGGACAGTGAAGTGGTGTTTGTTCAGGTGGTATTAGTTTTAATTTCTGCTCTTTGTTTGTATCACATTACTTTTTCTTTATGTAAAAATAGATTAGCTGCTTTTTGTTCCGCTATTCTATATCTTTGTCTTCTGGATATTCATACTTGGGATTTCTATATTTTGACCGATTCATTTTTTTCAAGTATGACCATTATTTCTCTTTACTTAATTTTGCGTTTTAAAAACTTTTATCAATTATTCTATGTAATTCCGATTGTACTTTGGACTGCTTTTATTAGGCCAACAGGTTTTGTTTTGTTGATTTCATTGATAATTTATGGGGCGCTATATTTATGGAACAATAAAAGATATGGAATTCTTTTGTTGTTGATTGGATTATCTGTATTGAGTGCACCAATTTCGTTTCATGTGGTTGATAGTATGGCTAATAAAATGGGGGTTGTGGACACTTTTTTAAAGGGTGAGATCATTTGGGGATACAGTGAAAAAAGTGTTTCTGTGCCACAAAATATCCAAATTAATAATTATTTCGAACGGAACTCATTGTTTGAAATACTGCTTTTTGTTAAGAATAATTTCATTTTTGTAATCAAATTGGCAGGAATGAAGTTATTTTATTTTTTATTGCATGTAAAACCGTTTTATTCAAACGCTCACAACTTATTGATAGTAATTTCATATTTTCCTATTTATGTTTTTGCCGGAATAGGTTTTTTAAGTAAAATTGATTTTTCCAAAAAAGTCTTAATTATGTCATATTTATTAGGGCAAACAATAATAGTTATGTTAACATTCGAAGATTGGGATGGTAGGTTTCTAAGTGCAATAATGCCACTAGTAATTATTTTTGCGGCAATTGGATTGAGAGAATACTTGTATCATTTTGATAAAATCAAATTGGTTCAAAAAAGTGTCCTTAGTTGATCGGTGGTTTAATGTTTTAAGTGGGAATAATTATGAATGAAAATTTGTGCAATAAATTCAAAAAGATCAGTATTGTGGTGCCAATATTCAATGAAGAAAAAACAATTTCCGAAATTATTAGAAAAATCGAGACAGCGGATGCTTGTGGATTAGAGAAAGAAATTATTCTAGTCGATGATGCTAGCACCGACAAAACTGTGGGAATATTGAATAATTATGTAGGCAAACACAAGGTCATACTTAATAAAATTAATCAAGGCAAAGGTGCCACACTGAAAAACGGTTTTAGGAATGTCACTGGTGACGTGATAATCATTCAAGACGCCGATTTAGAATATTCACCCAGCGAATATCCCATTTTACTTTCGCCGATACTTGCTGGGGACGCTGATGTTGTGTACGGTTCCAGGCTTATGTCCGGGCGTCCCCATCGGGTTTTGTATTATTGGCATTATGTACTCAATAAAATATTAACGAGATTTTCAAATATTTTAACAAATATTAATTTAACGGATATGGAAACGGGTTATAAGGTCTTTTCGAGAGAGATTTTAAATGAAATATTACCGGGACTAGAGTCAAAGCGATTTGGTTTTGAGCCGGAATTTACCGCCAAAGTTGCTAAAATTGCCAAAAAAAGAAAATGTAGAATATATGAGGTTGGTATTTCATATAATGGGCGAACATATGAGGAAGGAAAAAAAATCAATTGGGTGGACGGAGTGGAGACAATTTATTGTATAATCAAATATACATTATTCAAATGAGGGCTGGTTCGCATTGTCAGGGAAAAGAGGCCTTCTTGGAGCGACCGCTTCGTTATTGTCGATTTAATAAAATAAAAAAACATATTAATAAAAACTCAAACGTTTTGGATTTGGGTTGCGGATATAATGGTGATTTTCTAAAGTATATTGAAACTGATTTGGGGGCTGGAACAGGGGTTGATATTTCCGTAAATGCGAGTAATTCGCCAAAAATTCGTTTAGTGAGAGGAAACTTAGAAGACCAACTGTGTTTTGCAGAAAATGTTTTTGATGTTGTTGTGTCATTGGCTAATTTAGAGCATTTATCTAACCCAGAAAAAATGTTAAAGGAAATAAAAAGGGTTCTTAAGCCCGGAGGTATTTTGCTTCTTACAACCCCAAGTAAGCGCGCTAAACCCGTTCTTGAGTTTTTATCTTTTGGACTTGGGATAATCAGTAAACAAGAAATTGCTGATCATAAGCACTACTTTGACGAAAAAAGTTTAAGAAAATATATAAATGATGCAGGGTTTTCCTATTGTCAACACAAATATTTTCAACTTTTTATGAACAATTTTGTCATTGCCCATAAATAGATAATAGTGGTTAAGAATATTTTATTACGCCAATCAGGGTCCGGCCCCGGCTGAAGCCGGTGACGGACCCTATTGTTTTGCGCGACGATGCGGATTCCCGCCATCAGGCGAGGCTCGCCCCGATGGGTGGCCCGCTTCCCGCCGGTTGGCGGAGCTAGTTTTTTGGAGGTGTGTTAAGATTCTAATATCTAATTATGAAGAAAAAAATCGGGAAAAATAAAAATTTGTTAATTTATCAAGCGAAAAATGGCGCCATTGAGTTGCGTGGTGATTTTTCACAAGTTCGCGAGCGATATTACTGCCGATAAAGCCGGCGCCACCAATGATTAAGTATTTGGCCATCCTTGGTATATCAACTGCCAATACAAGCGATTTCGAATCGCTTGCAAAAGAGGTGGATTAGATTAAGTAAATTATTGGGCATTGGCTTATAGTGTGGAGGGTTGATTTACTATGAATAAATTGGCAGTTGTATTACTGGGCATGAAGTGAATATTGTGGGGAATTGGGGTGGGTGTCTAGGCACGGTTGGTCCGTTCTAGCCAAAGGGTTCTATAAAACAGACGTCGTCATTGCGAGAAGCCGAAGCGACGAAGCAATCTCCTCACGATATACGGGAGATTGCTTTATCGACAACCCTCGCAGGGTCTGCCTCGCCTCGGGCGATGGCTCGCAAAGACACGAAAAGAGACAGAACAGGCCAACCGTGCCCTCGTCCAGAGTCCGTCGCCTCCAAAAAAACATCCGCAACACGCCTCTTGCAAACAAAACACGAACGATTTATAATTATTTCATAAACATATGAAAAACAATAAGCGAAAAAATATCCCAAATAACAGTTTTACGGAATTTATTCTCTATACTACGCCGAATGGTAACGTAAAAGTTGAAATATTTTTACGAAATGAAAATATCTGGCTGACGCAAGACAAGATTGCTTTATTGTTTGGTACGCAAAGACCGGCGATTACCAAGCATTTGAACAATATTTTCGAGAGTGGTGAGTTAAGAGAAAATTCAGTTAGTTCCATTTTGGAACATACTGCCAATGACGGAAAAATATACAAGACAAAGTTTTATAATCTCGATGCGATTCTTTCGGTTGGATATCGGGTAAATAGTAAACAGGCGACACAATTTCGGATTTGGGCGACAGAACGACTGAAAGAATACATCATCAAGGGCTTTACGATGGATGATGAGCGATTGAAAACTCCCAACTACACTTTTGGCCAGGATTATTTTGAAGAGCAACTGGCTCGTATCGCGGACATCCGCAGTAGCGAGCGTCGATTTTACCAAAAAATCACCGATATTTACGCGCAGTGCAGTGTGGACTATGACAAAAATAGCACTGAAGCTCAACATTTTTTTGCCACCGTACAAAATAAATTACACTTCGCCATTTCAGGTAGCACGGCTGCAGAAATCATTACCGGTCGCGTAAGTAGTGCTAAGCCAAATATCGGTCTCACTAACTGGAAAAATAGTCCGCAAGGCGCAATTCGTAAAACTGATGTGGTAATTGCTAAAAATTATCTAGATGAAGAAGAGCTCGCGGGTCTCAATAATATAGTTGAGCAATATCTTATCTTTGCTGAGTCGCAAGCGAAGCGTAAGCAAGCAATGTTCATGCTGGATTGGGATAAAAAGTTAAGTGAATTTTTAAAACTCAATGATCGTAATATCTTGGGGGATTTGGGTAAGGTAAGTCATGCAGTGGCTGAAGTTTTGGCGCTGGGAGAATACGAAAAATTCAGAATAGAACAAGACAAAAACTACGTCTCCGACTTCGACCGCGAAGTAAAAAAGTTATTGGAAATCAAAAAGAAAAAATAGTCGCATATCGGTGTGGTTTCATCCTGATATGAGGGAGGGAATACGACGGGTTATACGCAAAACATAGTTCTGTAAGAAGGTTGTAAAAGATTACGTCTTTGCGAGCCAACGCCCGAGGCGAGGCAGACCCTGCGAGGGTTACCGATAAAGCAATCTCCCGACTGTTCATAAAATAAGACGGCGTTTATCGGCCATCTTTTAGATGTGTGAGTAGCCATTGTCGTTTTCATAGTCGTATCTGATTTGGTTTGTAAAATAATTAGCGGTATAATTTAAGTATGATTGTGGATATGTTGTTGAGGGTATTTGGTGTTGATCCTAGTCAGTTTCAACACAATAGTGATAAGTGGGTTAGTTTGTCGATATATTTTGCAGATGTAGTTTATCTTATTCTTCCTTATGTTTTGTTTTTAATCCCGTGGGTCTGGCTTGGAGTAAGAATGTGGAAGAAAAAAACAACAAATCGGAGCACTATTATTAAGGTTATCGTGGTCAGTTTATTTTTACTTGGTATTGGTTTTATTCTTCCGGGAATAATTGAATACGTTTTTGCAGTATTAGCCATTCGTAGTTATTATGGCATGTAAAAAGTTAAACTTTGTGTTTTTTGCATTATTAAGTTTTAGTTTTTTCTTTACTTCTTCTTTCGCTTTTGCTACAGAAATTCAACGTCCGGTTATAATAGTTCCCGGCATGTTGGCTTCCTTTAATAAACCATTAATGAATGAGGACAAAAGTGGTGGTAAGTGGGGATTTGTATTTGGTGGAAATTACTATAAGGATTTAATAAAACTACTGAAGAAAAATGGTTACGAAGAAGGAAAAACCCTCTTTATTGCTTATTATGATTGGCGTAAATCTGCGGAAGATTCAGCCAAAAACTATCTTGTTCCGATTGTCAAAGAAGCGAAAGAAAAAAGTGGCAAAAATAAGGTTGATATTATTGCGCACAGCATGGGTGGTCTTGTAAGTCGCAGTTACATTCAGAGTAGCGGCTATGGTTATGATGTTTTACGATTGGTTATGCTAGGCACTCCAAATCTTGGTGCAGGGAGTGCTTATGTGGCTTGGGAAGGTGGGGAATATCCGAACGACTGGAACTTTTTTGTTCAAAGATACGTAGGTACCATTGAAAAAAATCTCAAAAAAACTCATAACAAAAAAGATCTCACTCGCCCGCAGACTTTCCGCGAGTTCTTTCCCGGACTAAAAGACCTTCTGCCAATTTACTCGTTTACGAAAAAGGACGGTGTAGCAGTGACTGCCTGGGATCGAAAAGAGCAAAATACGTTTCTTAATTCCTTGAGCAATGGTCGTAATCTTCTGAAGAGTCGAGATGTTGAAGTTACGACAATTAGCGGGGCGGAAATAAACACTCTTGATAAAATTTATCTAACAAAGGAAAGTGATGATGATAAAACAAATCTTCGTTGGCGCGATGGAAAACCGATTGATTCCACAAGCTACATTAATACCGCAAAAGGTGATAAAACTGTTTTGTTTTCGAGTGCATCTTTGGAAAGTATCGAGCCATCTATGTACAAGGCTGTAAATGTCGAACACGTTGATTTGCCAAACTTCGCGCGAGAGGAAGTGTATAAAATCGTCAGTGCGCCCAAAGACGATGATTTTGTGTTAGTGTTTTTCGAGTTAAGTAAAAAGTATTTTGCTAATATATTCTCATCTTTTACGGCCAGGGCAGAGGATGATGGTATTTTATTGGCCGGTGGAATTGAAAGTGCGTCCTCAATCCCTGCACCGGAAAGTTATGAGCCTTACGTGGAACCCGATTCAGTTTTAGGTTTTACTGTTTCTCCGAACGTGACGTTTGAAATTATTGATCCAGATGGAAAAATACTTTCGCGTGATAAGAATGATCTTGGTGAAGACAATGCCAATTTTGATGATGATCCTACAGATAATGAAGATATTATCCTTGTGACCATTCGTAATCCAAAAGTGGGGAAGTATACTCTGAAAATTACCGGCAATACGTCCGGAGATTATTATGTTGATTCAACTTATGTGAATGATAATGGTGTATTTGATGATGAAAACACGGGAACTATTAAAGAAGGCGAAGAAAAGACACTGGAGGCTACCGTTTCGGAAACCACTGGAGTGAATTTACCGTCGAGTGAAACCGATAAAGGTTCGGATGATACAACCACGACGGACGATAATAATACAACGGAAAATAAAACTGGTGATTCATCTGGTGCTAATACTTTCCGCCATCAGGCGGACCCGCCGTCGTGGCGGGCAAAAAATGTTCAAGGTTCGGTGCTGGGGACGGCGACGGTGCGGGTGAAATTGTCCGCACTTATTTTTGGGGTTAAAGAACGACTGACGCGGGAGATTGCTTCGGCGCCAACGGCGCCTCGCAAAGACGAACGGCGTATTGGCGACGCACTGAAGAAGAAGGATTATATTTTATTGATTGGGCCGGTGAATGAAATGCTTTCGCGGGCGCGGGCTTATGAAACGGCTTTGGCAACTAAGAAGGCAAAAGTTGCCGCGAAATTATTGCAGGAAATAAAAGGCGATTATGGTGATTTTGTTAACAAGGTTGAGAAATTAATTGCCACTGGGAAATTGAATCAACAAACCGTGAATGTTTTGACGACCTTGGTGCAACGGTTGGGGAACGCGGGATTGCGGTGAGGACGACGGATGCCGATCAGGGTCCGACCCTGGCGTGCAGGGACGGACCCTCTACGACTTACGCAGCGGTTGGGGAACGCGGGGTTGCGGTGAGGACAGAATCCCTCCTCGCCTCCCTTTAACGAAAGGGAGGTAACGGCTACGCGGATTCCTGCTTGAGGCAGGAATGACATGATGTGACGCTAAGGCGACTGACGTAAATACCCTATCCATCTTATGCTCACTACATCTCTGACTGTGAGCGGTTACCACCACCATGTTTGGCAGAGAGCTCGCGTAATTTGACAATATTAACAAGAGGGTAATAATAAAGGTAGAATTGTTATTAACATAAACAAATGAAACTAAATATTTTAAGATTCGTGATTAAAGCCGTCGTCGTTTTTTTTGTCGTGGTTTTGGTTGGTGGTGGTGCGTATTTGGCAAAACAGTTTATTCGTCAAGCCGGGGCCGCGGCAATAACCGTATCGGCGTTCAGTGTAAGCTCGTCGGTGGCATCCGCGCAGAATGTCACCTATACTTATACGTTTACCACAGCCGCGCAGTTGCTCGGCGTTGATTCCGACTATGTGACACTGGGCTTGCAGAGAGATTGGGGAACTTCGGTGAATTTTTGCAATGCCACCGTCGTTAGTATTGTGAATGGATCCAGCGAAGACATTTCCGGCCAATTCGGCGCGATCCAAACAAATCCGAACAATTGCGATAATGTTAACTTGCCCGTCAGTGGCACGATTTCCGCCTCGACGCAAATTACCGCGCAACTTAGCGGAGTGACGAATCCGAGTGTCGAAGGAGCTTATTGGCCATACGTTGCGGATTCCAAAAATAATCAAGCAACGACGGCGACGGCTCCACACCAACCAATCGGAACACCGATGTTAAAAGTGAAGGTTGTCCAGCCAGATGGTTCAACGGCTTCGGCCAACTCTAATGTTTGGATTCATACGTCAAATTACACGGCGAGCGGGGGAAAAAACACCGGCATTGATGGCAAAGCTTATATATTCGCGAGCGACATTTACGGGGCGCAAGGAGAATCGCGTAATGGAACTTATATAATCGAAGCATTCGCGCCGGACGGCAGTACTTATTCCAATGCCGTTTCAGTAAGCAACGTGGCGCTTACGGAGGGTTCCACCGTTGATTATACCCAGGCGCCTTTGGGAGCGGTCGCGCTGACGCGGGTGCAAATTACGGGGACGGTAAAAGTGCCGGCCGGTTGCACAAATTGCGTGGCGGCGGCCGGAAGCGCGGTGGCTGACGCGTCGGTGAATCTGATGGACGCGTCCTTCAATCCGCAACGCTCAAAATACACGCAAACCAACGCCAACGGCGTCTTTCGTTTTGGCGGTTTAGTGGCGGGTTCGTATCGGTTGGAGGTTCGTCTGCCATTTAGTTCCGCGAATTATTTGGGTTTAAACGAGCCGAGCGCGATTGAATTTACCGTCAACGAAAACGGTTCGGTTACTTACGGAGAAATCACTACGGCAGCGGCGAGTTTACCGCATAATTTGGGCAATGTCGAATACGCCTTGGCCACAAAGACGATCTCCGGTACGGTTACTAAAGACGGGGTGGCGCTTTCCGGCGCGTCAATACGTGCGTTCAAAATGATGGGTTCGGGGATGGCGCAAACAACAACGGCGGGAAACGGAACATATTCGTTGCAGGTGGGCGGTGGCGCGTGGATGCTGATGCCGGACGTAAACTATATGGCCAATTTTAATGGCGACCCTAATGATGACGTAACGGCGGACTGGATTTATTGCGATAAATCCAAAAGCGTGTCTTTTGCCACTGGCAATACGGTGGAAAGTTCGACCGGTAATAATTTCGATGTCAAAGGGACGGCCGCGACGATCACCGGCCGTGTTACTTATCCGAACGGCAGTCCGGTGTCGGGCAACGCTTCCGTGGATCTTTTTTC
The DNA here is from genome assembly GCA_030647555.1 of bacterium. NCBI lineage: Bacteria > bacterium. Next base: position 123,761 of record JAUSJG010000008.1, read on the forward strand.
CAAAGATGGTTGCAGTTCCTACGCTTCGGTAAATTGGCAAACGGGTGCGTTTTCGGTGGCGGTGCCGTCCGGCACGTATAATGTGAAAGTTAACACGTGGGATCAAAGTTACGGAACGCCTGCTACACAGACAATCACGGTGACGTCGGGAACCAACGCTTTAGGCGATCTTGCTTTGGTGGAAAAAGCGGCGCGGATTACAGGAATGGTTTGGGCGGATGCTAACGGCAATAATTCATATGATGCCGGCGAGGGTGTTGGCAATATGCGTGTTGAAGCGTTTAAAATGGGACGGAAGTTTGACGAATCGTCCGGCGGAATGGGCGGGTCGATGGGCGGTGGGGACTGGGCGAATACGAATTCTTCCGCCACCGAGGCGACGAAAGGGCAATTTACCTTAAATGTCACTAGGGGTACGTGGGTAGTGAATGTGATGGCGGATAGGGGAATGATGGGTGGCGGATATTCGCAAAGTTCGACGAATTATATTTATAGCGGTGCGCCGACGACGGTGAATATCACTTCCGATAGCGCGTCCAGCGCGAATAATAATTTTAAAATGTCAATTGCCGACGCGACAATCACCGGACGCGTGGTTGCGGCGGGCACCGAAACGGTTGTGTCTAATTTGTGGGGTTATGCTTTCGCGGAGTCTAATTCCGCGTATAACGCGGGGCCGATGATGGGCGCGGGAATGGGCAGTCCTATTTCTAATGGCACATTTACTATTAAGGTGCCGGCCGGTACATACCGCGTCGGCGTGGATTTTCCGACGGACTCCGCCGGTTACACGCCGGCTAATATGACAACTGTGACGGCAGTTTCCGGACAAAATACCAATGTAGACGTTTCCGTGCAACCGAATAATGCTACGGTGCGCGTGCGATTTAAAGATGGCAACGGAAATCTAGTTACGAATTTAAGTTTCGCGGAAGTGTTTATGGATAATGGTAATGGTGGCCATGTTTGGAAAATGTTTAATTCTGCTAATTTGACTACCGGTTATGTCGATGTTGTAGTGGCCGCGGGAACATGGCGGGTCGGTTACCATATTGATCCGGCGAGCAATAATTATATGAGTATTCCTAACACGGAAAACAACGTGACGGCCGTGGCAAACACAACAGTAACTAAAGACGTTGTTTTGCGCTCCGCGGATTCCACGGTTTCCGGTACGGTCTATAACCCGAGCGGTTCACCGCTCGCTGGCGTATGGGTGTCGGTGGATAACCGCAAGTCGTCTTCTTTCCAACCGGGTATTGGGCCGATGTTCTCCGAGGGGAAGATGACCGGTTCTGATGGCACATATTCGTTAAATATGCCCGCAGGTACTTATAAAATTGCCGCTTTTTTCCCACCCGAGGCGATGGTAGGCGGTACGACCGTTAATTATTTGAATCCGCAGGCCACGGAGGTGACGATTTCTGCCTCTGTCCCGACGACCACCAATTTCACCTTCGGCCGGGCGAACGCCACTATTTCCGGCGCGATTACTTTGAATGGTGCCAATCAAGGCGGTTTTGTGACGGCTTATTCCAGTTCCGGTCGTTACAACGAAGTTGTTAGCGGAAATGGGAGTTACAGCCTAAACGTAACGAGCGGAGAAACGTGGTACGTGAGAGCGATGTATGAAACCGGTAATTCATTTTATCTTTCCGACGTTTATGAAGTGGATTTGAGCGGAACAACTACGGCGACGCAAAATTTGGCATTGGCGGCCGCTTCCTTTACTGTTCCCGATGCCGTGTCTGCCACATTTAATTGCGCCAATGCGAAAAAGCTGTCTTTGTCAAACGGAATGGAAGTTTCTATTCCCGCAAACACGATTGTTCCTTCTTCGGTGGATACTTGCGATTCGTCCAATTCGTCCAGCAATATCACGTTAACGGTCACCCCCACGGCGCAAATGTCTTTGCAAGATAATTCGGTGCCGATTGGCGTGGGTTATGAAATTAGCGCGTTGGATTCCAACGGCGCGGAAATCACCGGAACGTTCAGTAATTCCGTGACGATCACGATTCCCTATACGGACGCGCAAATTTTGGCTTCGATGGGAGGAAGTTTGTCCGCGGAATCACTGTTGGGCAACGGTTACTGGGATACGTCTACGTCTACGTGGCGAACCGTCGACGGGCAAGTGTTAGATACGGAAAATAATACTTTAACCATTACCACGGATCACTTCACGCTTTATGGCGTGTTGGCTTCAACCAACCCATCCACGACGCGACAGACTTCGACATCGTCGTCAACTTCGGGTAGTAGTGGCGGCGGATCGGACGGAGGTTCTGTTGTGGAAAAGTTTGTGCGACCCGGACAGAGATTTTCATTGACGGTAACGCCAAGCGTTTTGAAAGGAATAGAATACATCACGGCAAACGTGTTTGGTAAAAAATACACGTTAAAAAAGTCCGGAAAAAAATATTTTGTCGTCCTTACTGCTCCGCAAAAAAGCGCGCGTTATAATGCCGCGATCGTGACGCGTTTCGCTAAATATTCAACTGACGAAAAACGAGTGATGGTGGTGTCGGGTAAGTTGGTTAAAGCAAGCGTGCAACCAAAGTCGACGCCGGTTTTGGACACTATGGCTCCCTTGTCGGCAAAAAAGAACTCGGTGTCAAAGAAAATTTCTTCGTTGTTTAAAAAACAAAGCACTTTCGTTGCCACGCCAAGCCCGTCAAATGGATCTTCGGAAACAGCTGTCACGGAACCGGTGATTGTCGCGCCAATTATTGCGTCGACAAATTCGCCGGAGGCGGAAATAAAGACGGAAAATAAAATTCAATCCGTAAAGGTGCCGTGGTATCGCAAAATATTGCAGTGGTTTTATTGAAAACCGCTTTGTTTATGGATGGGGGGGTAAAAGGGTCAAAACTTGACTTAGTGACGTAAAAAGTATATATTTAGGTTATTATACTAACCTAAATAGCATATATGTCGGTTACTAGACACATTCAAAAGGCGATAGAGGGGGCTTTGTTTCAAGGTAAAATAGTTGTAATTTACGGTGCCAGGCAGGTTGGAAAAACAACCTTAGTGAGAGAGATTATGTCAAAGCATGAGGGGGCTTTGTATTTGAATTGTGATGAACCGGATGTTCGAAATGCTTTAATTGACAAAACCTCTACTGAACTCAAGTCTTTTATCGGTTCCCGAAAACTTGTTGTGATTGACGAAGCGCAACGGGTTAAAAATATCGGGCTGACTCTGAAGCTTATTGTCGATACTTTTCCGGAGATCCAAGTGATTGCCACGGGGTCGTCTTCTTTTGAGTTGTCCGGAAAGATTTCCGAGCCCTTAACCGGTCGAAAAACAGAGTTCTTTCTTTATCCTTTTTCTGTGGAAGAACTATTTCAAATCCATTCTCCGGTCGAGGTTGGCAGATTACTTGAGGAGCAACTTGTTTTTGGGATGTACCCGGGGGTTGTTTTTGCGGGGCCCGATCGTGAAAAAATTGTGAGAGAGTTGGCGACAAGTTATTCTTATAAAGACGTGCTTGCTTATCAGGATATTCGGAACCCGGAACTTTTGGAGAAACTTTTGCAGGCATTGGCGCTTCAGGTTGGCAATGAGGTTTCTTTTTCCGGGCTGGCGCAAATAGTTGGTGCCAATAAGGTTACGGTGGAAAGCTATATTCGGATTTTAGAACAAGCTTATATCATTTTTCGCGTTGGTCCGTTTTCGCGAAATTTACGAAACGAATTGAAGAAGAAACGCAAGATTTATTTTTATGATCTTGGTTTACGGAATGCTTTAATTAATAATCTTAACCCGATTTCACTGCGTTCGGATGTCGGCGCATTGTGGGAAAATTATATGATGAGTGAAAGATTAAAGCGAAACAATAATCATGGGATTTCCGCGAATACATATTTTTGGCGGACCAGTACGGGCAAAGAAATTGATTATATTGAGGACGTGGGTGGTGTTTTGTCCGGTTTTGAGTTTAAGTGGCAAAAAAGTAATTTTACTAAGCCAAAAGAATTTTTAACGGCTTATCCCAACAGTACGATTGAGTTGATAAACAAGGATAATTATTTGGAATTTCTGCGGTAGGGTTTCTGAAATTTGCAAGAGGAGTGGGTTTGTACAATTATTGTGTAGTGCTAAAATATAATTATGATTGTGGATATGTTGTTGAGGGTGTTGGGGGAGAATCCTAGCCAATACACTCAGAGTATTGATAAGTGGATAGCCCTGGAAACAATTATTACTGATAAAATATTTTTTGTTTTACCATACGTGTTGTTTGTCGTTTGTTGGTTGTGGGTAATAAAGGACAAAAGAAATGGAAAAGTTATTTCAAAGAGAAGAATTGTAAAGGTGTTATTTATTAGTGTCTTGTTGTTGTTGGTTGGATTCAGTATTCCTGGAATATATGATGGAATTTTATTGGCCGGTGGAATTGATAGTGCATACTCAATCCCTACGCCGGAAAGTTATGAACCATACGTGGAACCGGATTCAGTTTTAGGTTTTTCTGTTTCTCCAAACGTGACATTTGAAATTATTGATCCTGATGGAAAGATTTTATCGCGTGAGAAGAACGAGCTCGGGGAAGACAACGCCAATTTTGATGATGATCCTTCTGACCCTGACGATATTATTCTCGTTACCATTCGTAATCCAAAAGTGGGGAAGTATACGCTCAAGCTAACCGGTAATACCGCCGGTGATTATTATGTTGATTCAACTTATGTTAATGACAATGGGGTGTTTGATGATGAAAATACGGGCACCATTAAAAAAGAAGAAGAAAAGACGCTTGAGGCCACGGTTTCGGAAACTGCCGGCGTGGATTTACCTGCAAACGAAACCGATAAAGGTTCGAATGATATAACCGTGACGGACGATAATAATACAACGGAAAATAAAACCGGTGATTCATCCGGACCCAATACTGCTAAAATAAAAACTGGAACCGTGCTGGGGACGGCGACGGTGCGGGTGAAATTGAGTTAGACGATTTTATCTGTTCGACAACGACTTGAACGGGAGATTGCCGCGCCTCCGCCAAACGGGCGGATGGCTCCAGCCTTCGCCGAGGCTACGGCCGGCAGGCGCAAAGACGGCGGATTAACAAAAAAAGATTTTAATTTATTGGTTGGGCCGGTTAATGAAATGCTTTTACGGGCGCGGGCTTATGAAACTGCCCTGGCAAATAAAAAAACAAAAACAGCTGTAAGTTTGCTTGTTAAAATTAAAGAAGATTTTCAGGATTTTGCGAATAAGGTCGAGAAATTAATTGCCACTGGGAAATTAAATCAACAAACAGTGAATGTTCTGACGGCCTTGGTGCAACGATTGGGGAACGCGGGATTGCGGTGAGGACGACGGAATCCATCCCCGCCCCTCGAAGCGAGGTTCGCCTCGATGGGCGACATCCCTTGAATCCCCACGTCACACAAGGTTATGTGGGGCGCTGAAAGGGAAGGAATACTACGGCGAAAACTTTATTGATACCAATCAGGGTCGGACCCTATTGCTTTGTGCGACGGCGCGGATTTATGCTTTCCGTCTGTTGGCGGGGCTAGTTTTTTGGAGGTGTGTTATAATTTTAATTATGAAGAAAAAGATCGGGAAAAATAAAAATTTGTTAATTTATCAAGCGAAAAACGGCGCCATTGAGTTGCGTGGTGATTTTTCACGAGAAACAATTTGGGCGACGCAGGCACAGATCGCATCGATTTTTGACGTAACACCACAGAACGTCACTATTCATTTGCGCAATATCTTCAAAGATGATGAGTTAGAAGAAAAAGCAACTTGTAAGGATTCCTTACAAGTTCAAAAAGAGGGTGGTAGAGAAATTGAGCGTACGGTAAAGCTGTATAATCTCGATGTAATTATCGCTGTTGGTTATAGAATCAATTCTCTTGTAGGTACAAAATTCCGCCAATGGGCCACAAAAACACTGCGAAGCTACGTTGTTGACGGTTTCGTAATTAATAAAACGCGTATTGCAAAAAATTATTCGCATTTTTTGAGTGTTGTTGATAGTTTAAAAGGGCTTCTTCCTGTCGATACCGATATAAAAGCCGGTGATGCTGTTGAACTGGTATCGCTTTTTGCGGACACGTGGTTGTCACTCGATGCTTATGATAGAGAAGAATTACCGAAAGGAAAACTGACCAAAAAGAAAGTTGCGTTAACGATTGAAAAAATATCCGTTAGTCTTGCAGGGTTTAGAAAAGGATTGATCGATAAATCAAGTGCCATGGAAATGTTCGGAGTGGAAAGAAATAGCGGTGCCGTGGCAAGTATTATCGGAAATGTTATGCAAACTTTTGGGGGGCGCGAACTGTACGCAAGTGTGGAAGAAAAAGCCGCGCATTTGCTGTATTTTATGGTGAAGAACCATCCGTTCACCGATGGTAATAAAAGAAATGGTGCTTTTGCGTTTGTGTGGTATTTAAGGCAAGCAAACATCCTGGATGTTTCAAAAATTACACCGTCGGCGTTAACGGCTTTAACAATTCTCGTGGCTAGCAGTGATCCAAAAGAAAAAGATAAGGTGGTGGCCTTGATTTTGAATTTGATTACGCGAAAATAGAAAAACTTGTTTTGATAATGCGGTAAAATGATATTCGAATAGATGCCAATCAGGGTCCGGCTCTGGCTGAAGCCTGTGAGGATCCTAAACGATTTACGCAACGATTGGCGCGGGCGGGATTGCGGTGACGACGACGAAACCTATCCCCGCCTTCCCTTGAATAAGGGAAGGAATCGCAACGACGCTGATTCCCGTCTTCAGGCGAGCCGTCGCATGCGAGCCTCGCTCTGAAGAGCGGGGCTCGCCCCGATGGGCGGCCTGCTTCCCGTCTGTTGGCGGAGCAGGAATGATACTTCTTGTTTTATTGGGTGTCCGTCTTAGTTTCTTCTATTCTTGAGGAAATTATCGAACTGATTTTGATTAATGATGGTGATGGCAGATAATTTTTTACTAATGTGAATATTACAATTGTATAGGTCATGTCTCCTATGATTGTGTTTTTCAAAAATGGAAGGGCGTTGATGTAGCAATATATTAAACCGGCGAAAGTTGGTTGGTACATTCCCGACGTTAACCAGACGACAAAATTTGTGATGACGTAAAAAAGCAGGGAACTGGCCAGAGCTACCGCCGGGATTTTCCAGAAACCACGCTTGCGGAGGAATGTTCCAAGTAATGTTGCTATGGCGAATGAACCATAGACGGCCAACGTGATGGGCCACGGGCTAAACCCGATGAAGAAGTCGGAAATTGCCATTGCAACGAGCGGTAGAATTAGTGATTTTGGAAATTTGTACATTGTGCCACTAAGTAGGGCGACGGCCGCGATGGGGGCCAAATTTGGCGCGTGGGGGATAAGACGGGCCAGAACGGCTAAGGTGATGAGGCCGATTGGTAGGATAAGTGGTAATATTTTTTTAAGCATAGGGTTGATGATAATGGTTAGGTTAAGATTTTGGAAGGACGGTAACGACTGAATCCCTCCCAGCCTCCCTTTGAATAAAGGGAGGAGACGACTCGTAAAGACTGGTGATTAAAACATTGGGCGGAGTTTACCAATTAGTCTGGTAAGTGCGACACCGATGCCAATGTTGGTGAAACTTAATCCCAGCATGAAAGCGCTATTATTTTCTTTCTGTTTTTGGGCGGGCTGAACCGGTGTGGGCGCAACAGTGGTACTCGGTGTTGGGGTGGCGATAATTTCCGCACCAGCAACACGGCCTGTTTTTGATGAATTATTTTTACGCGTTAGAGGCGCGGTGGCGGGTATAATTGTTGGTGTGGCGTTGACGTTTATAATTGGGTTGATAATTTTTGGAGAAGCGGATGGTGTCGTAGCTGGAGTGGGACTTGGTGATGCAACAGTGTTGCTTGTTGTGACGCGAAGTTTTGTGACTGGTAATGGTGTATACAATAACGCCGGAATTGCGTAAGCCGTCATAAATGCCGAGACGTCATCTTTTGTTTTCCACCCAAAACCGCCGTTGGAATTTTGGTAAGAAACTAACGCGGTGATTGGATTTTTGTTTGATTTATTCCAATCTGTCGGATCTTCGTTCAAGGCGATGATCGCTTGGATTCCCCAAGCGGTAGTGGCGGAATTTTCTCCGAAGCCACCGTTACTGTCCTGGTTGTCTTTTAAATATTTTTTTGCTTTGTCAATATTATTATCAATGTTTACATCGCCGTCGTTTTGTTTATAACGTCTTAATGCTTGAATAGTCGCGGCTGTCAGATCGATGTTTTCCCAACCTCCGTTGCTGTTTTGTTTTTTTAATAATGTGGATATGGAATCGTTTAGATAACTGGAATTTGCCGGTTCGTCCGCGGCAAGCAAAGCGAGGATGCCAAAAATATCATCATTTAATAAAGTTGTTTCTCCGAATTGATTGTCGTGATATTTGGTTTTGAGAAGTTGTACATAATCTATGCCTTGATAATTGCGTGGATTTTGGCCGGTGGCGCGGAGCGCGAGGATTAATCTTTCGATGTCTGTGGCCGATTCCGGTTTTGTTTTTAATAAAGAAGAAAGCAACGACGCCCCATCTCTTTTAATTGTCTCTCCGCGGTCTTCGTTGGCACCAAAAGCGATCGCGCTCCAGATTGAAGTTGTAATTCCTTCTATGCTTCCGTCATTTTCTTGGTGGTCGCGTAAAAAGGTTAACGCTTTTTTTGCTGTAGCAATGCGATCAATTGTTTCTGGGGACGGCGTGGGCGTAGGTGATGGCGTTGGACTTGGGGTGCTTGTGGGTGACGGGGTGGGTGAAGGTGTCTCGGTTGGGGTTGGCTGAGGACCGGCCTCGGCAATCAACGTATGGGTGCTACGTACAAAACCCTCGCCATCCGCCCACATATCATTGCTTGTGTCGGAAAGGGTCGCTGTCAATGTTCCGCTTTCCGGAATAATAAGCGAGAGTTTATTAATATGGAGAGTGGCTCCTACAGCGGGTTCCCATGTGCCGTGCCAAACATAGTTTGCGTCGGTTGTGCCGGTGCGTTTTTCTATTTTTATTGTTATTGGTTGGCCGACTTTTGCATCACTAGGAATAGTGACGCGCAGAGGAACTCCCGGATAACTGGAATAAGCGAGAAGGATATTGTCGTTCGCGTTTGGGGCGTATGAATCAAGGCCCATGCTCGCAGAATCGTCATTAAGCCAAAAACCCCAGGATTTTGAGAAATCAGTTGGCGTATCGTCCGTGCCAATCTTGGTTAGGAATAAGCCAAAACCATAATCTTGAAAAGAGTAATCAAAATGATTTTTATTGGCTGCTTCAAGAACACCACACGCGGCCGATTTTGCGTATATATGTTCTTTGCCTGCTGAATCGGTAATGACGCACGCGTCGATTGAAACTGGTCCGTCGAAATAGGTTTGGGTACTGCCTTCAATACGGAGGTTAAAAGTGGTTTGTGCGTTAGTCGGAGATGCCAAAAAAGCGATAAAGGATAAATAGAGGATTATTAAAGGAGAAAAACGGCGCATATTTTAGAGTGTCGTGTTTTCGAATTTCCACGTGATTGTGTCGCCTGGCAAAACTGTTGCGGTGGATGCACCAACGGCAGAGCGAACGTTGTTTACATAAAGTGTCCAGTATTTCTGATTTTTCGTGTCATTGGAAATATTATTAATTCCTTCGATTAATAATCCAAGCGGTGCCCCGTAATCTTTGGTCTTTAAAATTAAGCCTTGTTGTTGAGCAAGTTTCATTGCCTCGATTACTGTGATCTTTTTTGACGCCGTTATTTTATAAGAAAAATTATTAGTTGGTCCCTGAAAGTTTAGGGTGATGATTTGACCGGCTGGTATCGGGGTTGTGCTTGGTTTTGTGGTAACAGCAATTGCCGGTGGTTCAATGCTTGAAGCGGGTGTAGGAGTTGCGATTAGCTCTATTTTGTCTGCAACGCTAGGAGTTGGTGTGGACTGAATTTTAGAACTTTCTTGTTTGTGCCAAATTCTTGTCGCGAGAAACAGGGCTAACGGAATTAATATTATGAGCGTGATAAGTTCAATACTTAGAGCGCGAAAACGGTTTTGTTGTTGGGGCATATTGTTCGATTAATAAAAAAATACCGTTCTTTCGAACAGAATTTAGTAATGTATTTGGACACAAATACATTCTTTTCCTGCTCGGGAGAAATTGATCTAGCTAAGGACCGGACTTCCCAGGACAAACCTGGGTATACCGTTGCGGCACAGCGCGGGATTTTCACCCGCTTCACTTAAATAGACTTTGAGTTTTTAAACTACAAAACTAGTTTAACGAGAGTTGGGGAAGTCGTCAAACGAGTTGCGATTTAAACATTGAATATTGGAAATTATTTGAAAATTGAAAATTTGGGGGCTTATGTAATCGAACACACTAAAAATCAGACAAGAATAATATTTAGAGAGTGCTGTTTGTTATTTTTCCAGTGGCTTATTGTTGATTTTTTTGAAGGCAAAAATGCCGAATTCGCTATAGACCATTTCATAGGCTTTGTCTTCTTTATATCGATCGATGTATTCGGTCATTTCGCCTTTATGTAATGGCCAGGTGTTAAATTGGTCGCTTAATACTACCCATTGTGGTTGCTTTGGTAATGGGTCGGGGAAATTGTAGATATATTGGCGGGTACTTAATTGAGGAACGAGCCCGCTGGCGGCCGAAACCGATTTGTTTTTTGGAATCATTTCTTTAACGATATCAAGGGCACCGGCGGCAAGGCGGGGTTGGTAACGTGTTTCGGTGAATTCGGGACGACCAAGTTGGTGAAGTGGTAGATCACTGTCTTTCCAGGAAGAATAATAAGTGCCGGTTAAAAGTCCGACACAGATTAAAACTATCGCCAAAAATTTAATATAGATATTTGTTGAAAAATGCTTGAGTACTTTTAAAATGTTTGATGCGCCGAGAATTGTTGAGTAACAAAGAATACTGGCCAGGCTGGCGTTGTAGTGAAAATCTAAGAGATGGCGTTGATATTCCGGACTCAAAAAGCGCGCGACCAGATTTGGTGCCGTCATCAAGTAGGCCACTGGGCTTAATAATGGCAGATAGCCGTATGATTGAAGCAGGTGGCGGAATGTGTTGCGGTTTACTTGAGTGGCAAAGATTTCTTTTACAAGATTAATCGGATGCGAGATAAGCCATATTGCCAAATGTAATGGTCCTTTTTCTGATCCGGCGGCGTCAAAATAGGTGAGGGCACCGCCACCGGGTGTCCATTTTGGCATTATTACGTATGTGACGGCGAAGAAATAGATGAGGGAAATAATGATAAGAATAAAGGCGGGGGTGGAGATTTTGTTGAAAAAATCTCGCGGGTGGACCACCCATCGCTCTCTTGAGCTACGGAGTGGCGCGGCGGGGACGTCCGCCCCTACGTTATTACGTTTCGTAAAAACGACGCGATTTATGTATCGATATATCGATACAATTATTTTTTTCAGGAAACCTGTTTCAAATAAAATAATATAAATGCCAAACATTACATAAAATAAGGCCGCGTCTTCGCGGGAAATTAAGCCCAAAATAACGGTGAACCAAAACAAAGTATGTTTTTTGAAATACCAGGCATAAAAAGACCACGCTAAAATTGCAGACGTTAGGACATTGGCGTGAAAATCAAAATTCAAAGCGTATTGAATGCCAAAAAACAGTAGGTATGAAAAAAGAATGCTCAAAGAAAATAAAATATTTTTAATTTTATCTTGGGCAATTTTATATAGTGCCCAGCCGGCGGTTGTGATCGCAATCGCTTGTATCATGATTAGCATTCGCGGATCCTGCCAAAGCGCGAAGATTGGTGCCAATAAAAGCATAATGAAGTGGGCGTGATCGCCCCAGGCCACCTGACCTTTTAGGGTGTTGAAGGGTGGGATATTGCCGTTGTTGATGTTGTAGAGGATTTGGGTGTAGGTGCCCAGGTCCACGCCGTTATGGAGGTGGATTTCGTTGGTGATTCCGAGTCGAATATATTGGATGGTGAAAAACCCGATTAGAATCCAAGGCAACCAAGGCAAAATATGTTTTCCAATATTAACCGCGATAACGCGTATTTTAATCATTATGGTAATGGTAGCAAGGGAGTAGGCGATTATCAATCAGGGGTCGTCCCTTTTTTCAAAAAAGGGACGACCCCTGATAAAAACAACGAAAATGTTGTATAATTCCTTAAGACTATTAATAATTATTTACCACTATGCTCAAACGTATTTTTATGGTGCCACCGCTAATTCTTCTGTTGTCTTTGCTTGTTGCGTTGATATTTTCTTTCTATTTACCGCTTTATCGTATTAATAATTCTGTCTATCAAGGGTTTGGTTATGTTTTTATTTTATTCGGACTAATTCTGGATTTTTGGTCTCTGTCGGAATTTAGGAAAGCTAAAACAACTATTATCCCCAGTGGTAAGCCGACTTTTTTAATTATGAGCGGGCCGTTTGCTTTCAGTCGTAACGCGATTTATCTTGGGTATGTTTTAATTCTTGTTGGACTTGCAATTATTATTCAAAGTCTTGCGGCGTTTATTGCGCCAATTTTGATGTTCTTGGCGATGAATATTTACACTATTCCGGAGGAGGAAAAAATTCTTTTCAATGAATTTGGGGTTGAATATAATACATATAAAGAAAAAGTTAGACGTTGGTTTGGCGCGGGGAAGTAGGAGGCGAACCGAGTGTGTAAGGTCGGACTTTGCGAAAAGGTCCGACCCTGTCTGGTGGCGCCGGCGACCAATGCGGGTCGGACCTTTATGAATAAAAGTCCGACCCGAGGCTCATTATTTAATTATCACCCAGGCGAGTAATACGGAAATTAGTATCAGAAACCAAGAGCGGATATCGCCTTGAATTAAAACGACGGAGCAGAAGATTGGGGTTGCGATTAGCAAGATAGTATGTATGATTTTTCCTCCGGTCGGTTTTGTTTGTTCCGGTTTGTTGTTTAGTTTTACAGTTTCTGTAATGTAGAAAATAAGAAGTGATATGGCGAACAAAATTACCGCAAACTGATTTGTTTCACTGGTGTAAGAAAAAAGCGCGGTGAAAAAGAACACAAAAATCGCACTGATAAAAAGCCCGGTTGAAATACCTAAAAGCATTGTTCGATTGTATTTAATCAATTTCATATTTGTGGAAATGGGCGAAAAATAAACAGCTTAAGCGTTTCTTTGAGGGATGTGGAAATTTCCGAAAAACTTGGCGGTAGTGGGGAAATTGTGGCGTTGATGTCGCGGTACATTACGACCGGCGTGATATCTCCCTGTGAAAAACTGAAATACATTATGTCGAACGAGCCGTCCGGATTTTGGTAAGCGTTATCTAGCGCAAAATTGAGTTTACTGGTTTGAAAGGTAGTGTCTTTAATGGGGATGTAGTCGGCGTAAATGGCGTGGTAGGCTTTTAAATCTGTCCAGTATTGAAAAGGAATGGTGTGGCAAGTGTTTTCCGGGCATTCAAACTTAGTTGTTCCGTATAACCCTATGGCGCCTTCTTTTGGCGGATTGTTTATGAAATCGTCAAACGTCGCGTAGTCGTTTCCGTAAAACGGACTAAGGAAAATTGTTTGACCGTTTTTTTCTAACGTTTTCCACTTTTTCTTTGTATTGAAAACCAGATCGTCCAATATTTTATTACGAATGGGTTTGCGTTCATAATCCAGCCAAAAAGAACTTTTGCGTAAACCGGCCTCAAGAACGGACGCGCCGTCCAGTTGGTAGTTGGTGCTTAAGGTTAGTTCTTTGCCAATTTTGTAGGCACTGTAGGGTACGCGCAGGTGAGCAAGTCCGTCATTAACAGTTATTCTGCTGTTGCCGTAAACATATGGAACACCGTTCACTGTTTCCAGTGCTCCAAAATCGGATTTATTGTTTGCAAAATCAGTTTGATATTTACGCAATTTGGCGAAATTGAAAAAGAAAATCAAACCACACACAAGCAATGCAACAAAAGACGCGTGCAGGATAATAATTATTTTTTTCATGGTGATATTATTGTCCCCTCATTCTCGGAATTAGCAGTTTTGTTTTTTGGAATTAATGTTTTTACGTGTTTCAGATCGTCTTTGCTTAGTTCACCGAGGGCAACCAAGACTAGAATGTATAAAATAACCAGAGCAACATAAATGAGTGGCATAAATAACGGTCGGACATTAATAAAATAGGTTGGTAATACCATTATAATTGTCGCCGTAAGTCCTTTAAATAACGTATTGAGCGGGAAGGATAAGCGGAAACGTTTGATCATATAGCCGGCCATAATCGTGGTGCCGATAACGGCGGTAATAATCGTTGAAAGCGCTGCTCCTTCAAGACCAAAGCGAGGGATTAAAAATGAGCCAAGCACTATGTCGAATGGCAACATTGACCAAGCGATAATTAGCGGAACGCGCGCTTTGTTTGCCCCGGCGGCGATTGTGGAAAGAAGATAAAAAGCGGATAGCAGGCCGAGCGCCACCATTAGTAAGGTGAGGGGTTGCGCGGCGGGTTCGTAAACTTTTGAATAGAAAAGATGCACCAAACTTTTGCTGGTTGCGGCGGCAAGGACGGTGACGGGAAGCAGTAATAGATATAGATAACGGAATATTACGCGAATAAAGTCGCGCGCCAAGTCTTCATTTTCTTTCATCAGGCGAGCGATGCTCGGCAAGAAAATAAAGCCGAGGGCTTGTAAAATAAAATATGGAATACGGGAAAGCGTGGAGGCGGCATTATAGTAGCCAGCCAGCGTGTCGTCGTGTAAAAACTTTTTTACCAAGAAGAGATCGGTGCTCATAAGAATTTGCAAAGCAATAGCGGTGCCAACAACCGCGCCGGCGAATGTTAATAATTTATTTAGCGGAAACGGTTTTTGGAAGTGTTTGCGGGTTGCTCTGTAAACAAACGGCGCACCGATGAGTGAAGCAATTGCGCCACCGACGGCAAAACCGCTCAATGCGCCATAAACGCGAAACGGCACGAGTAGGCCGACAGATCCCGCCAGTTTCGCGAAAGAATATAGAAGAACGATTGATGCTTGCAAAGCAAAAGCATGGAGACCGTTGAAATAATTTGTGATGACGGAATAAATAGCTGTTAACGGATAGACGATGGCCGTGAAGGCGATAATGGGCGCGAGGGAGGCATCGCCTAATATAGAGGCAATCGGTTTGGAAAAAATGATCGTTCCAAGGGAAAGAATAATTGCGAGACACAATTGGCCGATTAATGCCGATTTGAGAATGGCGCCACTGTTTGCTTCGTCTTGGGCGACTTCTTTGGAAACGGCAATGGGAATACCCAGTGTTATTAACATATTTAGAATTGTCATAAAAGAGAGGACGATTCCATAAACGCCGTAAAGCGAAGGTCCGCCAAGTTTTCCGACTAAGATGTGGGTGATGTAGCCAAGGCCCAATAACACCGCTTGTGCCGATGAAAGGAGGAGTGCGCCGGATAACCGAGAGGTGCGGTGTATTTTTATGGTGTTTTGGCGCTGATTCATGTGTGTCGGCATTTAGTTGGTGGGCCCGGAAGCGATAAGATCTAAAACCAGTGGGCCGTGCTTGATGTTTAGATTTAGATCTATAAAGCCCTTGTTATTGTAACTTAATGTGTCGGCCGGAATAATAATAGATTTGTCGGCGTATTGATTATTCTTTTCGGTTTCAAGGTTGGTTATTTCTTGGCCATTGTATTTTATTATCGCAGTTGCGCCGTTATTTTGGAGACGAATTAGCAGTTTTAGCGGTGTGTTGATTTTTTTCGTATCCGATGGATCCCAAAGTGGTTTAACGTATGTGCCCACGTTTAAGTGAATGGAACCATCGTTACTTTGAATTTCGCGCAGTGAACGGTCGTCACGGAACAGGGGGTCGGAAATTCGCGTGGCCGTTACGGAAATCGCGGAGTAGGCTTGGGTGTCTTCGGAATCTCCCAGTTCATTGGCGATCGTTGCCGGTTGAAGAAGAAAATCGGATTCGTTGTCTTTAGGTTCGTTTGCGTCGGGGGCTTGGAATGAATAGATTGTTGTTTCGGTGTTGGTAAAAGCGGATGTTAAATATGGGTTGTACTTGAACGTGTCGGTCGACGCGCCCACCGCTGTGCCGATAAGTTTAATGTTTTGTTTTACTAGCAAGTTTGCGATAATGGGGTTATTGCCAAGCATAAATATTTTTTCGTAATCAAGGCCTGTTTCGTACAGTTTTTTACGTAATGGCGATTGCTTGGATTCTTTTCCAATGACACCAAAATCTCCGCCAATGCGAGTAATCATGTTAAACGGTGAAAGAATGCCCCAGGTTAGACGGCGCCGATTCCAATCATCAATGAGAAAATTTTCTTTTTTATCAGTGGTTGTTTGCTTAAGAAAAGAAAGCATGTCGAGGGTTTCTGGCGTGAGACTGGCATTTACGCGCGTGGAGTGATTTGTGGCTATCAGTTGCTGGGATGCGGAGTTGGTTTGAGTCGCAATAGCTATGGCTATTGCGAGAATGATGAATGATGAATGATGATTTATGAATACGGAACTGCCGATTTTGTTTTTACCGATTGCGATGATTTCCGATAAAAATATTCCGGCGAAAATCGAAAGTGGTAAGCAGGCGTAAAAAAGTGTGCGCGCTGAAGGAATGTCAATAAATAATTTTGAACCCTGGCCAAGAAACAGAAAAACGAGACAAAAAGTTGCCAGCAAAACTCGGAAGATATTTTTTCTTTCTTTTGCAAAAATATATGT
Organism: bacterium; assembly: GCA_030647555.1. Lineage (NCBI taxonomy): Bacteria > bacterium. The sequence continues at coordinate 140,452 of JAUSJG010000008.1, forward strand.
CACCAATAAACCGACTAAACCAAACAGAAAAACGGTTACACCAAATGTGGAAGGATAATCCAACAGTGAAATGGTGAATGGTTTTAGATGCGGATGCAGATTAAAGAGAGCCGATAATTTTTTGGTGAGTGGAGAAAAGAAAATAACAATAATTGCCATTGCCAAAAATAAAACAGTAATAATGGCCGAAATTTTTGGATTGTGCTTAATAAGGACAAAAATACTTGTGCGGAAAAATATTAAGAGTGTGATTATTAATCCAAGGGCGACAAAGGTGGCGAGAAACGCGGTAAATTGGTGGACGATGGGGAGGAGAAGCAAGCAAAAAAGTGAAACTGCCAGCGGGGTGATTAGTTTTTTATAGTTATGAGTGATTTGCCATTTACTTATGGTGAATAAGAATAAAAATAACCCTGTTACTAGTAAGATTTCGCCAATTAAGTTTTGGTAATGATAGCCCGGGTAAAAAACATAACGGAGAAAGCGGATATTGGTGGAAGCAAAAAAGAACACCAGCAGTTGTGTTTTGGCGTCGGTGCTGATGAGTGCGGTGATGGCGACGCCCAGTGCGGCGAGAATAATTCCGGCCCAAAAAGAAAACCAGGCGGTTGAAACAAATTGGTCGCCACCCGTTTTAATTACCACGGCCGTTAATGAGTGTAATCCCGGTGTAAGAAAATCTGAAGGATCGCGATTGAGGTTGAGAGAACTTTGGTAGTTGGGGAGGCGATTGTTTTGGAGAATATTGTTTGCCCAATAGATTGCTTTTTGAACATCGCCTGTTGGAAGTTGATGATGAACAGTGAAAATCGGCAGGGTGAGGAATAAAATAATCAGAACATAAAGAAACGCGAATCTTTTTTGGGGCCAAGAGATTGTTTTAATAACGACTAAGGCGTGGCGGCGATAAGGGGGGACAGCTAAACAAATAATGATTGGCAGTACTGAAAAAATGCCGATGACCGGCACGGAAAGTCCAATATGAACAAAACTGATAACAAATGAATAAAAAATTGTCCAAGCGATACCCAAACTTCCGGCGATACCAAGCAAGCCGACAAGCGGGGTTTGTTTTCGCGATAAAGCGGTGGCCAATGGCAGGCCTGGGATAAAAGCGATTAACAAAAGTGAGAGGATGGTCATTTGATGAGTCCTTCTATAAGAGAGCTAAACTTAGCGCCAATTGTGTCCCGTGTCCACTGTTTCCAGAGGCCATCGGTGGCTTGGGTGAATTTTCGCTTTGCTTCGTCCGTAAGACCGTATTTGATGCATTTTATCAGAGTTTCCGGTTGGTTGGGGTCATAAAGTGTCCAACTGTGAATGGATTCAGGCAAAAGAAGTTTTCTGATGCCCACGTCGCCGGTAATGATTGGTGTGCCGGACTTTAGCGCCAACATTGTTCGTGACGATGATTTTGCCTGGTTGGCAATGGAGTTATCGATTGGATCAATCAGTAGATTGGCCTGACGCGCAAAATCTTCGGAGTTGTTGCTTTGGAAACGACCAAAAAAATGAATGCGATTGCTGTTGCTTAGAAGTTTTGCCTGTGCACGAATTTTATCGGCGTCGATTCCGTCACCGGCCAAGATGAGATGTAGTTTTAGATTCCCGATCGATAGTTCGTTCCAGGCGTTTAATATTTGATCAACCCGATGACCGGATGAAATTGCTAAGCTGCCTAAATATAAAATTATTTGCGAATCCGCGCCCAGGTCAAAATACCGTCGCAAATTAATCGATTCATTCTGTGTGGATTCCGGAATAGCGGTTGGAATTAATTCAATGGGTTTGTTGAGGGATATTTTTTTGTATTGTTCGACCAGGTAAGGTGAGCAAGCGGTTATTAACTGACTTTTTGTGGCGGCTTTTTTGTTGATGTGGTTGAGCCACATTCGTTCCAGTGCATTACTGCGCGATGAGTGCCCTTCGTCGTCATCGGAGTCAAGAATTATTGGCGTGGTGATTTTTTTAATGGCGGAAAAATTTTGTGGATGCGCTTTTACCAAAACAATCAAATCCGGATTCTGTTTTTGCACAGCATCACGCAAACCTTTTTTTGCCGCTAAATAGCGCAACAGTAATTTAAAAATATTTGGTTTTTTTGCTCCATCTCTAAAGCTCGGCCCGGCGATGGTTGTGGGGATAAGCGAGCTTTCCGGCGCATCCATTATTTTCCCGAGTGTGATGAGGTTCACTTCGTGTCCTCTTTTTTTAAGTTCCAGTGCGAGGGGGATTGTGCGGCCGACGATGGTAGAGCTGTTTAATGGCAGCGTCGCGAGAAAAGTAACACGCAAAGGTTTTAAACTCATAGCAATTACAGTAAGGATACATTTTATTGGGCAAATACGTAAGGCAATAAAAAACCGTCGGCAGTGCGAGCTAACGGGGAATCGTGGTGTTTTGTGACGGGTTGTCAGTGGCGATAGTCTTCGATACGGAAAACGGCGGTTCTTGCGATCTTGCGGTATGTGCCGTTTTCGGAGCAATAGCGGTTATGCTCCTTAATCATAAAGAGGATGCATACAACCAACATTAACCATCCGGCCAAACCGACCAGGAGGCTGTAAAACCCGATGGACTTTACCAGCAGGAGACTGGCGAACATTGTGATAATGCCGACGTAAGAGATAATCAGGCAAAAGATCTTCATGTGAAACCTCGAGTGTTGATTGCTAGGAAGGAACGGGAAGGCACGTTTTGTTCAACGTGTTTTGTAATACTATTACTATTTCATTATTGTAAGCAAGCACGTATCGCTCTCAAAGAAATTATGACAAAAAATCTTTATTTGTCTTGCGTTTTATATTTGTGTATAGACGGAAATAATTTTCAAGAAGTTGGTGGGGTATATTTAACGTGGATTCCCGCTTTCGCGGGAATGACACGTCTGATGTATTGTTTTTGACTTCGCTATTTTAGTTCGTAAACAATTGTTACGTTAGCCGTTATTTCCTGGGTACCGGTTGGGACTTCTGGAGCTTTGGCTTCCATTGCGCCGGCGCCGAGGGGTGTGGCGTTGCTGAAAGTGCGATAAACGTCTGGTGAAGATGCTGACGAGGAAAAAGTTTTTACTCGGCCTAATCCAACTCCCAGTGTCCTGGTTAGTTCTTTGGCTTTGTCTTGCGCGTCGGTAATCGCATTTTTCTGCGCTTCTGTTTGAAGTTTTTCCGGATCATCAATAGTGAACTGCAAATTACCGGCTTGATTAGCGCCTTGAACGGCACTTTGTGCAAGAATATCGCCGACCTTATTAAGGTCGCGAATCTTGATTTCGATATTTTCGGATGCTTCAAAACCTTTCAATGTTTGCTTGCCATTATTCCAATCATAAACGGGATTAATTGATAGGTTTGTTGTTTTGATGTCATCCGCTTTTACGCCTTGGCTTTTAACCGCCGTCAGCACAGCATTAAATTTATCGGTTAGTATCTTTGTGGCGATGCCGGCGGATGTTTGCGTGCCCGTGGTTACACCAATCGAAAATTGCGCGATATCCGGTTTAGCTTCAACTTTTCCTGTACCCTGCACGGATATTTCTCGATTTGCTTCGGTTTCTTTCTGGATACGCTGTGGTTGCGATGCAACGTATTGTCCTCCGACATATAAAAGACCGCCAATTACTACGGCTGTGATGATGTGTTTTTCATTCATTGGTTTAGTTTGTTAATTATTTGTTGCCATTATATCATGATTATGGAGGGCTCGTTACTTTTCATATAAACACTCATGTTCACTGAAGGAGTCCTGAATTCAGCGCGCCAATTTATTAGCACCCCGATGGGGTGGAATTATACGTCTAACGAAACGCGTGCGATTGATCCATTTTTCACAAACCGTGATCGACGGGTGTTTTTCATGCACACGCTTCCAGCTTCGGTTGGCACGACCCTGTTGGCTATGTTTTCACGCATCAAAAACCCGCGCGGTGTGCGTGGTGTTTTTGTCGATGCGTTTTTACCGCAGTTTTTGGCGACGCAGTTAACGGACGTTGAGAAAAGTTTCGGCGGTGATGAAGCAAAATTTATTAGAGACAGAAAAATTGGGACACTGGATTCCTTTGTAAATTACTCAGAAGAAGCGAGAAATTTGTTCGAAGATTTTCTGAAACGTGGCGCACTGGACCCGGAATATCTGAAAGTGTTGGCGCAATCCAATAAGGCGCAAAAATTCTTAAGTGTTTGGTTGAGTGAAAAATATGGTCACAATTCCATTGCGCGTGTTGGTTCGGTCTGGCTATGTTGTGAAAAAATTTCTATCTTGGCGATCAAGACAATGGAGTGGAGTCGTCCCGGGGCAGGGTATATTGAGCTTTCTACGCGCTATGTTGATATGTCATCGGCCGGTTGTTATCCGATTGAGAATGAATTGAAAGAAGGTTGGAAAGTGGATCCTGAAATTGTGATTTCGGCGCGCAACGATGCTTTTGCAACATATGATGCGTTGGCCGGTGCAAACTTTGACGGGCCGTTCCCAAATTTTTTGCGGGAAAAATTTGGTTCCGCATTTTCCGCTGTTCCAAAAGATTTGGAAATGGGTGTGATCGGTGAAACATGTGACGTATTGGGCAATTTGCTTCCTTCATCTTCGTTGAGCTCTGTTGGTATGTGTTTGAGCGGGGAAGCCTTTGGTGAAGTTTTGTCACACCTATTATTGGACGTCACGCCGGAAAACATTGTTTTAGTGGAAACTATTCTTAAAGAAACCGATCAAATTGGCGTGCGCGAGTTTGCCAAATATTTTGTGCCAACAGATTGGAAGAAAACACATTGGCAATACTTGGACACGCAGAAGTTTTTGGATTTAGCCCAGGAGGAACACACCCAGGCAAAACCCTTAGTGGGATACAATCGGTTTGCTGTCGAAACATCAATAATGGCTGCTTTGCAATTGCGTGACGGCGTGAAGGCGAGTGGTGATTTTGCAACAGTTTTTGCTAATGCCGGAATGGGTACAGTACGCTCGCCATTTGATAAATTACCGGCGGAATTTGAATCATTTACCATGGCGATGCGTGGCATGATGACCTACCGTGGTTGGCGCGACTTGCAGCGGATGGGTTTTTGCACTCACTTGCGAACCTATGTGACAACCGATCTTGGCTACTATAAATATGACAAAGTGGATTACTCACCACTGAAGAAAGCCTTTTTGGCTTCGGCAAAAGATGGTGTTTGGTTGGAACACGAAATGAAACGCAAGGGTGTGCCGGCAATATTGCGACAGTATCCTTTAGCTTTGGGTTGGAATATTGGTTTTTCCGTTGCTGCCAATTTAAGGCAATGGGAATTCTGTGACTGGCAGCGTTCCAAATACAGTGTTAATCATGAAGTGCGCCAAGCATTTTTGTCCGCGGAAAATTATTTGCGTGAACTTTTGCCTTGGTGGAAAGATGTTTCGAGGGCAGACATTACTCCTGCATACATATTTGCACGGGGTAGTACGGCGATTGCTCTAGAAAACAAATGACCAATAACCAATACTCAATGACCATTGAATGACTAATTTTGCAATGACCACTGACGTAACGCAGTAATGTAATTGGGTATTAAGTCATTGAGAATTCAGTGGGCATTGGTTATTGAGTATTGGTCATTAATGGGGTTGACTGATTTGAATTAATATATTTTCACAAGTACAATATGACTATGGAAAAGAATTTAACCTACGAGCTCCAGCAAATGGGATTGGAAAAAAACGAGGCCGTTATTTACATGGCTTCTTTGGAACTTGGGCCATCGCCAGTACAAAGAATCGCCCAACGCGGAAAAGTCCCGCGCGCGACAACCTATTTAATTTTGGAAGAACTGAAAAAGAAGGGTTTGGTTGCCACGCACGAGCACGGCAAGAAAACGTATTTTACCGCGCAACATCCATCGCAATTGGAAGGTCTCATGAAATTGCAAGAAAACGAGCTAGAAATTCGCAAGAAGACGATTGAATCGCTTATTCCTGAATTAGAACAAAGGGGTCAGTTCGCGGAATCAGTACGACCACGCGTTAGGTATTACGAAGGAAAAGAATCCTTTCCGGCTTTTCGACGTGATTTGTTAAGTAAACGGAAAGATCAGAAGTTGGTGAGAGGAATCGTGGAACACGATAAATTTGAAAAGTTTGTGGGGAATTTGGGTGAGTTTATCAAGAAGAGGACAAGTGAGGGTGTTTCAAGTCGCAGTATATATGCGTCAGAAACAGTAACTTATCCTGAAAATGATCCGGAGAAAAAGAAAGAATCACGCAAGATCGATGGCAAAAAATACCCCGTTCCGGCGGACATCAGTATCATTGGAAATTGTGTCGGTTTGATGTCATACAGCGAGCCGTTCCGGGCGGTAATTATTGAAGATAAGGATATTTCGGAAGCAATGGTTTCGATTTTTGAGTTGGCCTGGAAAGGCGCAGAAGCGGAAAAAGGAAAGTAGAAAAAATTTGTTATTGACGTTTATTAGGGATTATCCTTTAAAGGATAATCCCTAATAAAAGGGCCAACAATAGCCAATAATTGTGCGAGCACATTTTCGGGTGCCATATTTTATGTTTCCAAACCGCCACGGATATTGACAAAATATACAAAAAGAGTACAATTATGTTCATCCCGAGTGCTGTTTCGTGTCCCGAAAGGAGGTGGTGTATGGGTTCATAACCCTTCACGGTGCGTTTCACGCATGGTGAGGGGGAGTAGAAACCCCTCACCCATCCTCAAGGGAGCAGTTACTCGCGCGATGTGTTGTTTCTCTATTTTTATTCTTGCGCCACTAGCTTCACGGACGACTCCGTGGGGTGATTGTATGGGCAAGAAGAGGAGGTGCTCCGATGTCCGAATGTCCGCTGTTGTGTTCGTGTTTTGAAGAAAAATATTGTGTGATGTTCGACGGCGCCGCGGCCGACTTGTGACCCCAAAGAAGTTCGGGGGTCGTGAGGTCGCCTCTTTTTCTTGAGTGCCGATGCTGTGCATCGGGTTGACGTGACAAGGTCCAATTATTAGGGGCCATCACCCTCAAGGGTTTCATTCACAAATGGAGATACGATGGAGAATTTCGGGTTAGAGGATTCCCTGAAATTAGCCCCGAGCCGGCGGATCCGGAACTGTTGTTTTGAAAAATTGGTTTTTAGAGAAAGCGCGATTTTCGTAAATAGCTCCATGTGTAGGGCATATTGCGGGATCGCGGTCCGGCCGACGGCCGGATAGTTGAGGGGAGTTCGGCCAGTCTGGCGTGTGCATGGGGAGGCGAATATGCCTACTCTGAATCGCGCGCCACGTTTGGACTACTCCCGAAATGCGGAGTCCGCTTTTTCGGCGTTTCGCTGTCCAGGTTTCCGAGAGCGCTCGGAAATCGTCTGGCTCCAGCGGGGGCTGGAAGAAACGTGCCCTCGAGCCCCACGGCTCGCACTCCGGCTCGTTCTTCCACGGCCCATTTTCCGGAAGCGGATTCCGCCAAGTTGGGAGTGTCTAGGTTGCAGACCTCCCAAATCCCAGCATCAAGTGGATCTTGCCCACGGTACCAGGGCGCCACTCGCGGGATCATCGAGAGCCGGTGCGCAATGCACTTGCACCGCCTCTCACCTTTAACCCGGTGTCCTGTCAATCAAGCGTCGACACGCAAGATTGACAGGCCCGGGCCTTTTTTATTTGCGGAAGTTATTAGACCAGGGTTGAACCTTGGACAGGTTTGTCCAAGGTTCAACCCTGGTCGGCGTATTCCGACACAAAGCGTAACGAAAATTATGATTATAAAAATGGCTTGTAAAAGAGCATAAAAGCACACATCGAAAAAGCGTTTGTCACAATGCTTGACAAAAAATAAAGGCGGGATTATAATACACCCTACTGAATCGACGTCTCCGCCAAGAGTTAGTTTGCTCACTTCACTCACCTCAAATAAATCAATCGTACCGAAGCCGGTTGGTTTAATCACGAGGAACAACCAAAAAATTGCGTTTAGTAGGAAGAAGGCACGGCCACTTTTTGCGAACTATTCTTTTGTTCGCCTGCCGTTATTGCCACTTTCAAACGACGTAATCATTGGTTTTGAGTGATGACGGGTTCCGTTCCGTCAGACCTTTTGACAATTTTCCCTTGAATGTTCGACATGATTAATGAATGATGATTTATGATTCATGAAGTCGAATATTGAAGGGAAGGCGTGAAAAATTTCGCGCTTGAATATCCGTTCCCCTCCTTCGTTAGATCCTTTGTGATGTAGCGAAAGAGGGGAATAAGAGTGGACTGATTACATTAGCAACATCGGCAGTGCCGAAGACCAGATAATGCAACCCAAGATCGTTGGGTTCGCTGAAAGGTCGTTGCTAACAAAATCAGCAAACAAGTTTCTTGTTTGACGATCACCACTTGAGGTTCCCGCCGTTGATTATTTCAACGGTTTCCCTCAAATTTTCGAAACAAACCAATCGGTGACCGACCCTGGCCTGCCCCGCGTAGCTTTAGCGAAGTGTGGGCGTGCAGGGACGGTCCCCGAGCTTGGAAAATTTGAGGGGAAATCCTATGGCGTAAGGGTGTGTGCCGGTTTCCGACGGGCTGTGTCCGTGAGAGAAACCGAACCCATGCGTCATTCAGCTAGGGGCAGAAAATGGCCCATCGCTTCACACCGGCCACTACCGAGTGGACCGAAAAGCAGATCATAACTCTTTGATCTGTGTGTGGGGTGAGCGCTGAAAATTTCCACTGACGAGTGGGGAGAAAGTTGGCTGGTTTGTTTGGATGGGCGAGCCCTAACTCGCGCCATTTCAACCAGTCGACATCCGGAAGTTAGGGTCCGGAAAGCAGTGATGTAAGAGGTCATTACATGCACACAATTCCGCGGTCGGCAACGAGGGACGTCCTTGTTGTCGACCGCTTTCCTTCTTAAATTATATTTATATGGTTTTATAAGAGGGCAATTCATGAATTGCCCCTACACGAAACTACAAATAATATAATTTAAGAAGGGAAGTGTCGTACGAGAAGAGAAATTAGTTTTCTCTTCCGTTGGTCATCAATTCCGTTTTATTTTTAGAAAACAGAAGAATTTGTTTCTTCTCGCTTTATGTCCGGCGTTAATGGACTGTTCTTTTGGAGCTCCTCTATAATATCTGGCTCAAACCTCTTAAGGCCGGAGAATAAATGAGGAAATTTATATATGCGAAGTTGGCAAGTATGGATATACGCTAACGATTGGCGACTGCTGGGTTTAGTCGAAGCAGAGAGCAAAGAAGAAGCCGCGAAAAAGCTCGGTTTTGACCGAGTTCTGCCAGGTGGGCGTCTCTTCAACTCCAATTTTTGCTTTGCACACAAATACCAGCTGAATCCGAAAAAGTGGTGTCATGACTGGCTTTCTCAGGTTCAAGTGTTTTTGAAGGATCCGCCAACAAGACTCTTGGACGACGAGAGTTTGCATGAAATGTTGGCTGGAGAATTCGAATGGATATACGCATTTGGACGTGAAAGTGCAGGTATGCAACCACTCAATTCGGATAAGTGGTAGCTCGCCAATCATAATAGCGCTGGAGTTTGCGGAACAAAAGCAAACTATGCTTTGTCGGAAGAGGCAAATCTTGGCAAAGCATTCCCCGAGTAACAGCGCGAATAAAATCAAGGGGAAGTTAAGCAGTCGCTCAACTGCTTATGCGCGAATAGAAGAAGGCGCATAAAAAGGAATGAGCAAAGTGTTACACAACGGGCTGAGTCTTGTTTCACAAGTTTCGGCCCAAATTCATTTCAATCTTTGGGAATATTTTTATCAGTGACCGACCCAGGCGTACTGGGACGGTCACTGATAAATACTATTAAAGATTGGTGTGAATTTACCAGTTTCGAAAACCAAAGGGAGATTGTCATGAATATGAATTGCTTCGCCCGGTTTTTCCTGGGCACCCCGCGGCGTTTTCTGGCCAGTGCGATTTTCGCCGTCATTGGGATGGTGATTGTCCACTTTCAACCGGGGTTGGTGTATCGGTCCGCCGATCGACTGGCGTGCGAGTGCATGCCGGTGATCAAGGCCGTCCTGACCTGCGTCATCGTCTTAGCCGGCTTTCGGATGATTGTCGCTGGCGGACGTGGTCGCGTCGGAGGCGGACGGCACTGACCACCGGGCCGGCGGGGCCAGTTCAAACCTATTGCGACGGACAACCATAGTTGTCCGTCCTTTTAATTTTGCATAACTATTTTTATATCTCTACGCCCAATTTTTCTTTTATTACTTCTTTGATGCGATAAATATCGGCTATGATCATTTTTTGTTCTGTTCTTTACATCACCAAAATTTTATAAAACCATCGATTGTGTTCGTTAAATTTCCGAGAATGTTGTCTATGTTCGATAACTGCTTTTCAATATTATCTATTCCGGCCGATAAATCATATTTTACTTCCTGAATTTCGTCAGATAGTTTCTGGAATTTTTTATTGAGAAAATAAATGAGTTTCGCATCCATATCAATCATTATACGCTTGATAGTCCAAGTCGTAATTATTTGGGGCAATTCATGAATTGCCCCTACGCAACTCGCAAATTTCGGAAAATTTGTCCATGTACTGTTGTGCGATTTTGGGCCATGCGAAGTTTTGCATCGTGAACTCTCTGGCTTTTTTGCCAAATTCTTTTCTTACGTTTTCGTTTTGCAGAAGCGAATTGATTTTATCGGCAAAGGCATCTGCGTTTTCCGATTCGACAAGAATGCCGTTTTGGTCGTCAATAACCGCATCGGTGATTCCTTCGAGTTTTGCGGCGATTATTGGTAACTTACAGCTCGCCGCTTCCACTGCGACCAACCCAAAACCCTCGGCGTCATTTTTCACTTCAATGTTGGGCATAATGAAAAGATCAGCAGTGTTGTAGAGCAATTTAACTTTTTCTCTTGGTACATCGTGGAGAAAAATTACCTTGTTCTGCTGGTTTGTTTTTTTAATTGCCTGATCAATTTTTTCTTTTTCTGGACCATTGCCAATGACAACATAAATAATATTTTCGGGTAGTTTGGGTAAAACATTTGTGATGAACCATTCAACACCTTTTCTTTTTATCAAGCGACCAACTGTCAATAGTATTCTTTTATTGGTAATTTTGGAACCCAAATATTTTTCCAGATCATCGTGTTTGATGCTTGGTTCATAAAAAACATCCTTAATTCCCGGGGTTATTACAACGGTGTTGTTTCCGGGAAATTTTTCATTGACCAAACTGGCTACGTAATTACTGATACAAATATAGAGATCGGTACCCGAAAAAAACTTTTTTAAATACCATTGGTAAATTTTCGATGGATATAAAATATCTAAACCGTGTACTTCTACCGCAACAGGTTTTCTTGTTACTTTTTTTATCATCCAACCAATTAAACAAAGCACTGGGTCGCCAATGTGGACTACGTCATAATTTTTTGCAGTGAAAAGTCCCTGAATAGTCGCGGTCACGAAAAAAATAGGAAGAAACTTTTTTCCGTATCGATTAGTGATAACCTTTGTTCTTGTTAGTTTTCCAACTTCCGTTGTGATGTCGTAACTTAATTGTTCCATTCCGCCACGGATGGGCGGATAGGTGCGCGTGATAAATAGAATAGACGGCGCGTTATTCATCATTCGTCAATCATTCTTCATTATTCTTTTTATATGTTTCTTTGCGAGCGTGGTAAAGCAGTTCTTCAATTAGAATGCGTTGACGGCGTAGCATATCAGCCAAGAGCGCGATAGTCATCAAAAAAGTTCCCAACAAAATAAAGACGGCGGAAACAGTTACCAATGAACGGTAGGGAAAAGTTTGGCCTGTTTGAAGCCAATGAATCAAAAGAAAAAGTCCGATAAGAAAACCCGTACCACCGGTTAGTGTAGCCAATACACCAAAAACCTGAAACGGGCTGGAGTCGCGCAGTGTGCGAAAAAAAATGGCGAGCCAGCGAACACCATAAATGAAAATGTTTTTAGCAACCCGCGATTTGCCGACGGCGCGTTCGCCGCGCACTTCCAAACGAATTTCTTGAATGCGTAGTCCCTTTAGAACCGCGTCCAGAATTACTTCGTGGGTGTATGTAAAACTGCTGAAAAGCGTAAGGCGTAAAGCCGCTTCACGACTGTATGAACGATAACCGCAGGAGACGTCGGTGAAATTTCGATCGACGGCGCGGTTAACGATGTATCGCACAATTCGGTTACCGATTTTTTTTAGCATTGGCATTTTTGGATATCTTTTTGGATCGGAAAAACGGGTGCAGGTGACAATGTCGGATGCGCCGCTCAAGATTGGCGCGATTAGTTGCGGAATGTCGCCGGGATTGAATTGGCCGTCGCTATCGATGTGGACAATAATGTCGGCTTGCCTACGAAGCGCTTCTTGAATGCCGGTACGGAAAGCGGCGCCCACACCGCGGTTTTGGCCGTGAGAAACAACTGTCGCACCGAGTGAGCGTGATTTTGAAGCAGTGTCATCGGTTGATCCGTCATCAATCACGATAATTTCTTGTTCGTTAAAGCCGGCGATTGCTTTGGGAATTCCGTTGATGACTTGGGAAATCGTTGCCGTCTCGTTCAGGGCGGGAATAATGACGCAGAGCTTTTTTTGTTGGGTGGATAGCATGTGTATTAACTGAAAATTATATTATTAAAATGGATTAATGTCAATAGTAGCGTAGCTGGTTATTCTTGGATATTCGTTGTCAGTGCGCGAATAGAAAAACGGGAAAAAATATAAAAGAAACCAACGATGACAATTATGCCGGCGATTCGCGGTTCTTTTAAATAAATAAATACCTGATAAGCGGTGTGGAGAAGAATGGCAACGGCAAGGCCCTCCATGATTTCCGGATTTTTCCATGAAGTTTTAAGTTCCCATTTTTCAATTCTTCCGTCTTCCAGCGCGCGTTTGTAAATGTTGCCAAAAGCGAAGCCGACAATTCCGGCGCTAACACCAAGCAATACCGATTTAAAGATAAGACTGAAAATCAGAAAGGGGATGCTTTCTTTGGGTTCATTGGTTGTAGAAAAATAATTGATGCAAAAAAGTATGTTTTCTGTTAATCCGGCACCAAGTGCGATAATTGAAAAATAAACGATTCCATCTACAACCTGTGAAAACGAGCGTTCTTTGGCAACCAGTTTTCTGGCCAATACAAGTGTGATATAGGTGTGCGTTACCGCCACGAATGCACTGGCGATAAAAAATGAGGCTAAGCTATCTTTTTCAGAAAGGGCGTTGAATGGCAGAAATGTGCCGGACGTCACAAAAATAACCTGGAATAACATGAGTGCTCCGGCGATAAAAAACCCCATCAGCATACCGGATAGAAACAGTTTTGCGGTTAATAATTTTGGTTCCGGTTCTCCGCGATCCCACCAATAACAAACAGCGATCCAGCAGATTGGTGGCAAAATAGTTGCCAGAAGTACTAGTATGACCTCCATAGTGATATTATAGGACGAAATTCGGGTCTTGGCTTGTTGTTGAGGTTTTTAATTGCTATAATTTCAACACGTGAAAACAATGGTGGGGAAAAAATGTGTTCTGTTAACGGCAGTGGTTGTCGCAAGTTTTTTTGTGGCGATAATTCGTTCGGCAGATGCGGCGACGGTGCTTTCATTAGCAGAAATATCGTCTGAATTTCATACTGTTTATGGTCGCAATCCAACTAATGCTGAGTTGGATTATTGGAAATCACGGCGCGCGGATAAGAAAACAGCGGTGGCGATGTTGGGCGCAATGTATTCGGCCAAAGCGGAAGTAGCCAATATTGGTACTGGTACCGTAACGGCAACAGGAAAAGATTTGGCGAAGTATGTTTCTCGGGCCTTTCAAGAGGTTTACGGGCGCCTGCCAAAACCAGCGGAAAAAGCGTGGTGGGCAACGCGCGCGGTTTGTGGCGGTTTCAAAAAATATTCGGACATGATTGGTTCAATGAAGTTTCATAAAGCAAGTAAAGTGACGATGGGAGCCGGTGGTAAGGAACAGTTTTGTGCACCAAAGTCTACCTCCGAAACCGTTGGTTTGAATAGTAATTTGGGAATAAGTGGTAATAAGTCCGGGCCGTTCGTGCGAATTGGCGTTTATTTGGCGCCAAAATATGTCACTATCGGCTCATCAAATAAGTTTACTTTTCAATATAGTGGTGGAAAGAAAGTTTTTGCGTCCGGAGAAACCGTGAAGGTTGTGCTAAGCGGTGGTGATTATATCGTTACTGGTCCGAAGGGGTTCAAGAAGGCTTTGGATAATTCCCCAAAATTTGCTCCGAGTAGCGGAACAATAATGGAAGTGGTTAATTATATTGATAAGGGTGCTTCGGGTACTAACTACAATAAATTCCGCGGAAATATTATTGTGCAACGCGATAGTGCGGGGAAAGGTCTTTGGGCGATCAATGAATTAAGAACAGAGGATTATGTCAAAGGCTTGGCGGAAACATCGGACAATGCGCCAATTGCTTTTCAAAAAGCCCTGGCGGTTGCAGCGCGCACCTATGTTTTGAATCACACAACGTTGGGTGGTCGGCAACCACATAATGGTTTTGATATAACTAATACGCCAAATGATCAGTGGTATCGCGGGTATAACAATGAAAAAAATACACCGGAATTTTCCAGTTCGGTAGTGGCAACGGCCGGGCAAGTTCTTAGTTATAACGGAAAATTAATTCCCGCATTATATTTTTCCGGAAGTGATGGACGCACTCGTAGTGCGCAAGAAGTCTGGCATTCTTCAAAGTTTCCCTATTTGCAAAGCAAACCGGATCCGTATGGCGGTAAAACCTTGCGCGGGCATGGAGTGGGGATGAGCGGGGACGGCGCGGTTAATTATGCCCGCAAAGAAAACTGGGACTACAGAAAAATCCTGCATTATTATTACACCGACGTAAAACTCGAAAGAGGATATTAAGAATGGGAACAGGCTATCAGGCCGCCCATTTGGGCGAGCCTCGCCCCGATGGGCGGGGGACAGGGTAAAGGCGAATATAAATAAAAAAAACCCGGCGCGGTTGCGACGGGGGATATGGGTGTTTGTAAATTTGAGAAATATGTCAATATCCTATACCATACTAAAATGCAGGTGTTACAAAATCGACGCGTGCTTCTGCTTACAGAAGAATATCCTCCGGCTACCGGTGGAATACAAAATTATCTCTCGCAATTGATGGCGCAGCTTTCGCCTGCGCATACTTTTGTAATTACCCAAAAACGGGCTGATTCAGATGTTTGGGATCGGGAGCAAAAATATAAGATAGTGCGGGTTAATATGCACGGATTTTTCTGGCCTCGTTGGCAACCGGCATACAAAGCTTTAGAGAAGGCAGTGAAGGAATTTCAACCGGAAATAATTGTTTGCGGGAAAGCGCTATTTGAAGGACGAGCGGCGTTAAAAATTTGGAAAAAATATCAGATTCCTTATGTTGTTATGACATATGGAATGGAAGTGAATACATGGTTGGAGGGTGGGAAGACACGTCGTGATTTAAAAAATGTTTTAACAAATGCCACGCGTATTATAGTTATTAATGATCTGATCAAAAAGACGCTGATAAAATTTTTGGGGTCGGAAAAGGAAAATAAAATTGTAAAAATTTATCCCGGTGTGGGCGCGATGTTTATTGAAGAACTGAAGAAAATTAATCATTCCGATGCAAAAATAATTATTACCGTCTGTCGCTTGGTATCAAGAAAAGGCGTAGATGTTGTGATTCGGGCATTGCCGGAAGTGCTGAAAATTTTTCCACAAACAACTTATCAGATAATTGGCGATGGTCCAGAAAGGTCAAAACTCGAAGATCTTGTAGGTAAGCTCGGATTAAAAAAACAAGTAAATTTTTTGGGAAAAGTTACTGATAGTGAATTGTGGAAATCATTAAATGATGCTGATCTTTTTGTGCTTACACCGCGTGACGAGGCCGGCAATTTTGAAGGTTTTGGTATCGTATACCTTGAAGCCGCAGCGGCGGGGACGTGCGCTGTTGCAAGTCGCTCTGGTGGTGTGCCGGAGGCTGTTTTAGATGGTGTCACAGGTTTGCTTTGTGAACCTGATAATCCAAAAGACACAGCAGACAAAATAATTAAACTATTAAAAAATGACGAATTGCGAGAAAAGCTTAATGAGAATGCCCACAAAAGAGTCGTGGACGATTTCACATGGGAAAAACGCGCAGTGCTTTTTCGTGGTGTGGTGGAATCAGTGGTAACATCTAATAGGTTAAGGCAATGAGTGAACTCCGCACGACGCAAATCTGGGGCAGCTTGACCAAGGTTGTGACTTTAACACTGGGTGTTTTGCAGACTGTAATTATTTTGCATATTTTATCGCCGGCGCAGTATGGAATTATCGGAATTGTTACTGCCTTAGCGAGTCTTGTTGGTGTCAGCCAAAATGTTGGTGTAACCGACGCGACAATTCGGGAAATTGCCATGACAGATGATGTGAAACACCGTGCGCACATTTTTTGGGTTTCACTTTGGTTTAGAATGTTGTTCACTTTGCCAATTTCATTTGTGTTGGCATTGTTTGCAGGCTTGATAAGTACGTATGTCTATAAATTGCCTGATATGCAAACACTCATCTATATAATGAGCGTGGTTTTGGTTTTGCAGGGGATTCAAGGCGTGCTCGGTGGTGTTTTCTCCGGATTGCGCGTTTTTGGTTTGCTTTATGTGTTTCAAATGATTACCGCTGTTCTTAACATTATTATTTTTGCCACGCTGACTTATTTGTATGGCGTGACTGGATTTTTTATGGCGATGGTGCTATCGACAATCATCTTTATATTAATGTTGGCTTTTTATCTTCCGAAGGCGATTGGCGGACGGCTCGAACACCCGGGTAAAAACGATTTTATTATTGTTTGGAAAGATATTTTTCATACAGGATTTTGGACTTACTTGGCGCGGATTTTTTCCGTGGCATGGCAACAAGCGCCAATGCTCTTATTGGGAAAATGGACAACACCCGAAGTTGTTGGCTTATATAATGTGGCGTTGAGTTTTGGTTCGAAGCTGACTGTTTTGGCGGCCGCCATTGGTGAAGTGAATTTGGCATTCTTGAGTAATGCTTTTGCTAAAGGAAAAGAAAATTTCAAAGCATTGGCTGAAAAAACCTTGGACGAGGTAGGTGTGGTTTTATTATTAAGTGCTGGCGCGATGGCGTTGCTCTCTGATTTGTTGTTAAAAATTTTTGCCGGGTCGGCTTACGCACCTGCCTTATCTGTTACTGTCTTGGTTAGTTGGGCCTACGCTTTTTTTGCTTTCTTGGATATTTCAACCAACACGGTTTTTGTGCCATCGCGTCGTTCCCAATTACGCACACTTTCATTTGGTGTGTTAATCGTTGTAACTTTGTTGACGATGTTTGCTTTGCGTCAAAATCCGCTTATAGCCGCCGGGTGGGGTGTGTTTGTCGGCAGTACTTCTGCGGTAATTCTTGCCACAATTCTTTCACGAAAGTATTGTGAAGTTTCGATTGTGCCAAGTAAATTGATATTTGCGTTTATGTTTTCAATTATTCTTTTTGTGGGATCGCTTGTTTATCCGTCCTTGCTTCTTCGGGTGATAATGTTGATTGTTGTGGGAGCGATTATTGTTTGGGTTACTCTAGGACACTTGATTATAGGAAGATACAGGAAAGAAAGGATAAAGAATGAAGCGTGATGTAATTATTTTTGCCGGGGCGCTTTATGACAGCAAGCTTTGGACGAATCGCCAACAGATCGCGACGCGTCTGGCCGAACGTGGTCACAAGGTTTTTTACGTAGAGCCGAGACATTTTTGGTTAACAATGTTGTTGGGCCAATTTCCGGGCAGTGGCAGTCACTTACATTGGCTGTTCCGTAGTCACTGGCCCCACGAGGTTAGAAACAATCTTTGGGTTATTTCGCAATTCAATGTGATGCCTTGGTCGCGGGAAGTAAATTGGATTTCTTTACTTAACCACTGGCTAAACGCGCCAACGGTTCATCTACACGCATTTCTTAGAGGTTTTAAAGATCCGGCAATTCTCATTTATGACACAGAAGCGGCGCAATATTTGGGTCGTTTTCCCAAATCCAGAATTGTTTATGATTGTGTTGATGACCATCGTGTGCAAGCGGGGGTCAATCGTAATTCGGAAAGAGTTGAAGCGGAAGAAGTTTTGATTGCCAAGGCCGCGGATGCGATTAGTGTTACGACGGAAATATTATATGAGCGTTTTTCGAAACTGAATAAGAATGTAGTTCTTATTCCCAATGCCGCCGATATTAATCTGTTTAAAAACTTTTCGGGAAGCGAACCGGAGGATCTTAAAAATATTCCGCACCCAAGAATCGGAACGGTGGGCGCGTTGGACGTTTATAAGGTGGATTTTTCGATGTTATTTAATGTTGCCTCCAAACATCCCGAATGGCATTTTGTTTTGGTGGGGCCAGTGGAACACATTGGCGTTAGGAACGAAGGTTTGGGGATTACAAAATTGAAAGAACTTGCGAATGTGCATTTTTTGGGTGAAAAAAAGAAAGATGATGTTCCGGCTTACGTCCATAATTTCGATGTAGCAATTATTCCGTACGTGAAAAGTGATTATAATGATGCCTCATTTCCCTTGAAATTTTGGGAATTCATGGTGAGCGGAAAGCCGGTGGTGGCGACGAATTTGCCCACATTGTCGAAATACCAATACCTCTTTTCGCTGACACGCAATGAAGAAGAATTTGAAAAGGGAATCGTTGTGGCTCTTCAAGAAAATGAAAAAAATAATGTTCCTCGCATTGCCGAAGCTGAACTGCATGATTGGAGTAAACGCGTCGACGCGATAGAAAAATTATTGCAATAAAAAACCGTCCAGCGAGGGACGGGTGGGAGTCTGGTGACTGTGGAGCAAGCGCTTATGCGGGTTTTTGGGTTAAGGATTCGGCCAGCGAAAGAAAAGAGTTGCTCCAGACAACAGGGAGAAGCAGGTCATCCGTTTGGACGATGGTGACACCGCTGGTCTTCAAGTCGCGATACAACTTTTCTTCTTGAGGATTGATGGCAGACACGTTGATAACAACGGCAAAAGGAACATGGTTTGCAATGCAATGCAGAATCATTGCCAGTTGCATTCCGATATTTTTCAGTTGGGCGTCAATGATATACGCTCCAAATGAAATTTTTCCAGCGAGGATCTCATCCCACGCCTGGTACGAGTTGAGTCGTGTTACGCCCTCATTGCCAGTCAGTTCCTCAAAATTCTGTTTAGCGGTGACGGACACCGCTTCCTCATCAGTTACAAGACAGATACTTACCCTAAGTAACGCATGAATGGTATTTTCAATTGCCACTGGAACCTGTTGCCGTCGAAACAAAGGGTTGCGTATGTCCATGTTTTATCTCCCATGTTGGATGTTTTGGAAACGATCAAACGCCACGGCATTATAATTTAATAATAGAAAAAGTCAATATTTTTTTGGTTACAAGGTCGGACTGCCGAGCGGTCCGACCTTGATTGGTGGTAATTAAACGTCCAATGCGGGTCGGACCGCTAAGCAGTCCGACCCGGCCTTTAAATAAACCGAGTTTCGGATTATATTGAAAACGTGCATATCGCTCTAGACGGTTCAGACCTTTCAAGTACCAAATTCGACGGCACTACTGTTTATGTGCGAGAGCTTTTGCCGCGGTTGGCGCGTTTGTTGCATACGGCTGGTCACAAGGTGACAGTTTTTTCGCATTCGCCAATCGCACCCGAAGTTTTTGGTGATACAGCGGAAATTAATGTCACGCGCGGGCGGCGTTTTTGGACGCAGACAGTGCTTTCGCGCGCGCTTTTTCGTGTAAAACCGGATTTACTTTTTTTGCCGATCCAAACAGTCCCATTGTACCGACCGTCAAACCTGAAAGTAGTTGCGACAATTCATGACCTGGATTTCTTGGCATATCCAAAAATGTACGAATGGAAAAATCGTCTTTTATTGCGCTGGTTTTCGCGTGTTGTTGTCAGAAATGCCACGAAGCTTATTGCTGTTTCGGAATATTCGCGAAAGGAAATTATGAAATTTTATGGACGCAGTCAGAACGATATTTCTGTTGTTTACCACGGATTCGATCGAAAGAATTTTCGGCCACCGGTTTCAATGGAAGAAAAAGCGATGGCGCTAAATAATATTCAAAGAAAATATGCCATCCCCGGCAACACTGTTTTATTTGTGGGTGCGATGCAACCACGGAAAAATATTAACCGCTTAATAGACGCCTTCGAGCTGTATAAGGCGAGCGGTGACAAAGTAAATCTGGTTCTGGTTAGTGGCAATGGTTGGCGTGAAAAAGAAATTATGAAACGGATTCAAAATTCATCGATGTTAAAAGATATTCACGTGTTAAGAAAGGTGCCATATCGCGACTTAACGGCGTTGTATTGGAATGCCTCGGTTTCGGTGCTGGTGAGTATTGCCGAAGGTTTTGGTTTGCCGGTGCTGGAAGCAATGGCGTGCGGTGCGCCCGTGCTTACGTCAAACACGACAGCTTTGGCTGAAATTGCGCATGGTGCCGCGCTGTTGGTTGAACCGAAAGATGGTAACGCAACCGCGAAGGGTTTGGAAAAAATCCTTACCGATTCACAAACAAAGAAGCGTCTTATTGAGGCTGGTTTTGATAGGGTGATTAGTTTTTCTTGGGACAAGTGTGCTCAAGAAACAGCGGTTGTTATTGAAAAAGCGCTCGAAATGGTATAGTGTGATTAACCAATGAACGCATCAATAATTATCGTAAATTGGAATACCGGACCAATGTTGCGGGAATGTTTAGATTCGTTGCCTGGCGCGTTTTCAAATAATGAAGAATATGAAGTATTTGTCATTGATAACGCTTCAGTCGATCAAAGTGTCGCCATCGCCGAGGGGAGTCCGCAAAAAATTCAACTATTTAAAGTGAAAAAAAATCTGGGGTTTGCGAAAGCAAATAATATCGGAATTCGTCAATCAAAAGGGGATTACGTTATTCTTTTGAATCCGGATACAGTGGCGACGGAAGGGTGTTTTACCAAATTGATCGCGTTTCTGCAAGAAAAACCTAAAGTAGCGGCGGTTGGTCCAAGACTACTTAATGCAGACTTGTCTTGGCAACCTTCGTGTCGGAGTTTTCCGAGTGTTGGGGTGCTTGCGGCAATGTTTTTGAAACTTCCTCATTTTTTTCCAAATATGGTTGGTTATCGAAAATATCTGATGAAAGATTTTACATACGAATCGGAGACAGTAGTTGATCAAATTATGGGAGCATGTATGGTTATTCCTCGAGATATGCTGGATCGGATTGGTTTGTTGGATGAAAAATATTGGATTTGGTTTGAAGAAGTTGATTGGTGCCGGCGCGCCAAAGAGTTGGGATTAGAGATATGGTTTGCACCTGTTTCGGAAATCGTTCATTATGGCGGGGTATCATTTAAACAGGCATTCGTCCCGGTTCGGAAAGAATGGCGGTTTATGCGCTCGGCCTTGCGTTATGTACGAAAGCATATTGGAATCAGGCATTGGCTATTACTTTGCTTGATTGCTCCGTTGGGTTTGATTATTGACTCACTAACAATGATTGTATGGCTCAAGCCGTCGGCAAAAAATTCAACAAAGTAGGCGGACTGATAGAAATAGTTCTCATTGGTGTCGGTGCGCTGGCGCTCTTTTCGGCATTATTTTTTAGTGCGCAGGCGGGAATATTTATTTTGGGTGGTGCTTGGGCGGTGGCTTTATCTTGGAAATATCCTAAACAGGCATTTTGGATATTGTTGTTTTTTGTACCGCTTTTGCCGTTATTGAAAATAACGCAAACTTTGAGCGCGGTAACACCACTGAAAGATTTTATCATCGCTGCGTTATTTGTTCGGGTTGTCATTTATCCGATTTATCTTAAGCGGGACCCGTATCGTCGTAATAATGTGCTATTGCCAATAATTTTTCTTGTTTGTTATGCGGTGCTGGCCGTATTGCGCGCGGATAGTCACGTGCTTGGTATACTTCGTTTAAGAGATATATTACTTTATATTCCAATGCTTTGGATTGGTCGCGCAATGATTGTGACGCGGAAGGATTTTACTGATTTTCTGAAAATTATTTTCGGTAGTGTGGGGCTGGTTTTGGTTCTTGCGTTGGCGCAATTTATATTTTTTACAGATGGAATGGTGTTGCGGTTTGATCCTTCGGACAGTTCCTGGATTACCAGAGCATCAAGTGTTTTGGCACACCCAAATATTTTAGGCAGTTATTTGTTGTGTTTCCTGCCACTTACATTTTCTTTTTCGTTATTTAAATTTAAACCTGGCTGGAAATCAAAGATTGTGCTTTTGTTAAGTATTTTTGGCTTGATTACGGTTTACGCCACATATTCGCGTGGCGTTTGGATCGCCTTTATTGTCGGGGCTTTGTCTGCGGGCGTTTTGGTTGTATATCAAAAACGACAGTTATTTTATAAAGTTGTGTTGCCGATAATTTTAGTCGTTCTAATTTTGTTTCTTGCGATTCCCCGTACGCGCAATCTCTTACGGACAGTTGTGGATCCAACATACGCCAGCAATCAGGCTCGAATTGGAATTATGGCATCATTGGTTTCAGAAATGTCTAATGTAGACGCGCTTTTGGGGCGTGGTTTAGGTGATATTTTTGAAAGTACAGATCGAAACATCAATATCTCAATTTCCGATATTGTTGCTAATAATGTGCAGAGTGTACAAACAGCAAAGGCACAGACTTTTGTGGATGATGCCGTGTTCAAGACCTGGATTGAAACAGGACTGTTTGGTCTTTTGATTGTCGGTTGGTTGGTTTGGAACATTGTCACAAATTCCTGGCGGTTAAATGTTGGGGGAAAATCGGTGGAAGAAAAATATTTTGGCATAGCGTTGTTTGCGACAACTGTTGGTTTGTTTGTATTGTCATTTTTTCTAGATATTCCGGAAACTTTTCCGGTGGCATTGTATTGGTGGACGTTGGTGGGAGTGGGGCAGGCGGTGCCGTGCTTAAAGAATGATGAATAATGATTATTGAATGATGAATACTCGCGGTGTTGCGACAAAAAGTCTCAATGGCGCTTGAAGGAGAATACGTGTCGTTGCCAGAAGTAGTTTGTCAATAACCGTTATTTGTGGCTAAATATAGAACAGAACATCAAATGAAAGCCCATATCCAAATTGTTGGTTGGAATCATTACCATTACATCGGTACGTGTATTTTGTCGTGTCAAAAACAGACCGTTTCGGTACCGATTATTTATATTGATAATGATTCAAAAGACGAGTCGGTGGCATATATTAGAAAGAATTATCCGGATGTTGTGATTGTTGAAAACAAGGAAAATCGTGGGTATGCCGGTGGTCACAATGATGGTTTTAAAGTAATTAGCGACTCGGAAGTGGTTATCTGTCTTAATCCGGACGTTGTTCTGGAAAAAGATTTTGTCGAAAAAATATTGCAAAAATTTGAATCAGAAGGAAAAGTGGGTGCGGTGGTTCCGCTCTTGTTCCGCGGAAAATCGCGGGACAAGGAAGGCAAGATGCGAATTGTTGTTGATTCCTACGGGACAAGGTTACGAAAAAATTTGAATGTGGAAAATATTTTGGAAGGAGAGTTTTGGGAGGAAACTACTGCTAATCAGGGTCCGACCCTGTCTGCAGGGACGGACCCTGGCGCAACTAATTCGTTGCCACAACCTTGGGGTTTTACGGGTGCGGCGGTGGCTTTTTCCAGAAATGCGATTAACGACCTGAAAGACGAAAAAGGAAATTTTTTTGATGAGGATTTGCATTCCTACCGCGAGGATGTGGATATATCATGGCGTTTGAATCGAAAGGGCTGGAAAATTGTGGGTGCGTCGGATGTGCGGGCTTGGCACGCGCGCGTGGCGCGCAAAGGCGAAATGAAATCGGCAAATATTGTTCGCCTGTCGTGGCGGAACTATTTTCTGGTTGTTATTAAAAATGTCTCCACAGAAATGATTAAAAAGAACTGGTTTCCGTTCGGCGTGCAGATATTGGCGCGTATTGGTCAGTTTGTGGTTACGCCACAACTCTGGGGCGGTTTGGTGACGTTTTTAGGGCTTATTCCTTTATTTCTCAAGAAGCGCAAACGGGCGTTAATATAGGAGTTACACTCAAATGCCTAAATTTTCCATTGTTATTGTGAATTTTTATTCCGGCCTTCTTACAAAGGCTTGTATTCAATCGGTACGAAAGACGTATGCCGGTTCTGATTATGAAGTAATGGTGGTGGATAATGATTCTAAAGATGATAGTCGCGAGATCCTTACTTCGGAGATTGATAATATAAAGGTGAAATTTACCGGAAAAAATCTTGGTTATGCCAAGGCGGTAAATATCGCGCTACGGGAAACGACCGGCGAATATATTATCTTGCTTAATCCGGATATTATTGCGTTAAAAGGAGGTATCGCTGAATTGATCAAATTTATGGATGAAAATCCTAAGGTGGGAATTGCTTCCGGTCAATTAATAAATCCCAACGGGAGTGTTCAAGACTCCAGTTTTCGTTTTTATAAACCGATGACGATTTTGTATAGACGTACATTTTTCCGTTATTTGCCTCTTGCCAAGCGTCATTTGGATAAGATATTTATGCGCGATGTGGATTTTACAAAGAATCAGAAAGTCGATTGGGTTCTGGGGGCTTGCATGTGCATTAGACGATCGGCTGTAGAAAAAGTTGGTCCGATGGACGAACGCTTTTTTCTCTATTTTGAGGATATGGATTGGTGCCGTCGATTTTGGGAGCAGGGCTTCGAGGTATGGTATGTACCACAAGCCCGATTCGCACATTATCACAAAAGAGAGTCGGCACAAGAACAGGGGGCATTTGCTTTTCTTAATCCCGTGGCGCGGATTCATATCGCATCGGGAATAAAATATTTTCTAAAATACCGGAAAAAAAATGGAGCTTCATAAAATCGCCGTTCAGGGTTTTGAAGGTCCGCTTAATCTTCTTTTGGCGTTAATAGAAGAAGAAAAGCTTGATATTAATCGTGTCTCGTTAGCCCAGGTTACAAACCAGTATTTGGAAATTTTGCGAGGGTTAACCAACCAATCTCCGGAAGCAATCGCGGATTTTTTGGTCGTCGCGGCGCGGTTGATTTTGATTAAATCGCAACGATTAATGCCACAGTTTGAAATAACTCCCGAGGAAGAAAAAAACATTATTTCGCTGGAAGAGCAATTGCGAATTTATCAGCAGTACAGAGAACGGGCAAAATTATTACAGCAACTTTGGTTAAATAAAAATTCATTATTTGCTCGGGAAAGCTATTTGGGGATAATGGTTTCGTTTTATCCACCACCCAATTTTACGGTTTTAAATTTGCAAGAATTGTTGCAAAACGTCGTAAGGACACTACCTGTTACGGAAAAAACAAAAGATGAAGCTCTCGCTAGGGTAATTTCCTTAGAACAAAGAATTGATGAAATCAAAGATAGAATTAAGAATGTGGCAGTAACATCATTTAGAGAGGCGGTAAGTGGTGCAAAAAAAGCGGACGTAGTCGTTTCTTTTTTAGCGCTACTGGAATTGGTGAAGCAACAAATTGTTTCGGTTGAGCAACAAGACTCATTTCACGATATACTTATTCATAACAATAATATTCAAAACAATGCCTGACGAAATTACACCGGAAGAAGTTGCATCGGCCATTGAGGCATTATTGTTTATTTCGGGCGAACCGTTGGATGTAAAAACTATTACTTCTTTGTTGGAGTGTGATGAAGAACGTACCAATCTGGGGCTGGACGCGCTTACGGCAAGGATTTCTGTTGCCGGTGGTCTTAAATTATTGCGCGCGCCGGAAGGTGTTCAGCTGGTTACGAGCGATAAACAAACTCAATTGGTTGATCGTTTCCTCAAGCGCGGGACGCGGGATCAACTCTCTCCGGCCGCGTCGGAAACGCTGGCAATTGTCGCTTATCGTGGTCCGATTCATCGCGCTGGCGTAGAGGCCATTAGGGGTGTTAATTGTTCTTTTACCTTGCGTTTGCTGGCCATGCGTGGTCTCGTAGATCGTTTTTCCAGTGAAAAGGATAGTCGTATCTTTTTGTATCGTGTAAACGCGGAATTTTTACGTCATCTGGGCTTAGTAAAAATCGAGGATCTTCCCGATTATCAAAATTTCAGGCAACATGAGGGAATGACTAATTTGGAAAAAATGGCCGATATTGCCGTCAATAAACCACCGGTTGAAGAAGAAACAAAATGATCGCTCAAATTTTGGCATTATTTATGGGGTCTTTATTGAGTATCCCCGCACCACAGACCCTTAATGGTCCAGGGCAATTACTTACGGCAGTTTTTCCCGAGGGGCGAGTCCTTTCCGCGCAAACGGAAATTCGTGAAGGTTCTCCTGTTAGAAAGAATGATTCCGTCGATGTGAACGTAACCGCCGATTCGTATGTGGTTGTTGATGTCGGTTCCGGTTCCGTAATATCGGCGCGAAATCCTTCCGCGGTGCATCCCGTGGCCAGTCTTACAAAATTATTGACAGCCTTGACTGTAATGCAGAACGCCGACTTAAAAGATGAAGTGATTGTTGGATTAAATGCTGTGAAAGCGGGAAAAAGTGGGTCGGATATGAAATTGAAAGTTGGTGAAAAAATTAAACTCCAAGATTTGTTGGCAGGATTGTTAATAAATTCCGCGAATGACTCCGCCGTTGCGCTGGCGGAACACGTTTCGGGTACGGAACCAAAGTTTGCCGAAACAATGAATAAAGTGGCGCAGAATTATGCTCTATCTCGTACGCATGTTATGAATGCGACCGGTTTCGACAATAAACAACATTTTTCATCATCATATGATATGGGCTTACTGCTTCTTTACGCGTGGCGTGATCCTGTGTTGGGGGTGTATCTACGTTCATCCGCACTTACCGTAAGTTCAATTGACGGAAACATTCAGCATAAACTCAAGACAACAAATCGCTTGCTTGGCGAAAGAACGGATATTTTGGCGGGAAAAACCGGCTTCACCGATGCTGCGGGGCAAAGTTTGGCGATTGTGGCGGAAAATGAGACGGGACACCCCGTAATAGTTGTGCTTTTGGGGAGCGAGGACCGTTTCGGCGAAGCGGATAAGTTGCTGGATTGGACGTTCCGCACTTTTAGTTGGCCGGAAAATAAATAACTTGTAATATATTAACAATATGATTCGTTTTTCCGACCCGTTGTTAGTTGCCCACACCGCCAAAATTTTGATTTTAACAATTGTTTCATTTGCGGTGGCAATTTTATCGACGCCACTCATGACGCACTTTCTTTTTAAGTACAAGTTTGCCAAGTCGATTCGTGAAGGTTCAACGCCAATTTATACCGCTCTGCACAAAAAAAAAGAGGGAACACCAACGAGTGGAGGAATAATAATTTGGGGTACGGTGTTGGTGCTCGCTATTGGCTTGTCAATTTTAGGATCGATTTTTCCTGAAAGTATTTTTTCGTGGCTATCATTTTTGACACGTCGTGAAACACTTTTGCCGTTGGGCGCGTTAGTGGCGTGTGCTTTGGTGGGATTGGTTGATGATTACTGGAATGTCCGAAAAATCGGTCCATTTGGTGGGGGGTTAAGGATGATGCACCGGATTATTGTTTATACGGTAATCGCGATAATTGGTGCCTGGTGGTTTTATTATAAACTGGGTTGGAACCAAATTCATGTTCCGGCGATTGGTGATTTTATAATCGGTTTTTGGTACGTTCCGCTATTTATCTTTGTCATCGTGGCGACCGCCTTTTCGGTTAATGAGGCGGACGGCTTAGACGGTCTTGCGGGCGGAATAATGCTTTTCTGTTTCGGGGCTTTTGGAATAATCGCATTTTCGAAGGGAATGGTAGATTTGGCGGTTTTTTGTGGTGTGATTATCGGTGCGTTGCTGGCTTTTCTCTGGTTCAATGTATATCCGGCGCGCTTTATTATGGGGGATACCGGCGCGATGAGTTTGGGAACAACATTGGGAGTGATCGCGATGCTCACCGATTCGGTTTTAGTTTTACCAATTATCGGTCTGCCGTTGGTGATTGAGTCACTTTCCGTTATTATTCAAATTACCAGTAAAAAAATTCGACACAAGAAAGTTTTTCTTTCCGCGCCGATTCATCATCATTTTGAAGCACTCGGCTGGCCGGAAACAAAAGTGACAATGCGTTTTTGGATTATCGCCGCCATGTCCGCCACCGTAGGAATTATTATCGGGATTATTGGTGGCGGGAAACAGTCGATATTGTAGGAGCACGAGAAGTAAAATTGTCGATTGAACTGGGTGTGAGCGTGTTTCCTGGTATTATTTATCAACTCCCCAAATTTTCAATTTTCAATTTTCAATTTTCAAAAAATTATCAATTACATAATTATCAATTACATAATTATCAATTACATAATTATCAATAACATAATTATCAATAACGACGTCATTTGATAATTTATGATTTGAAAATTAATTGAAAATTGGTCATTGATAATTGAAATTTATTGTATTCGGTGATTCAGTTCTATGTGCTATTATGAAAAAAATAGCAATGAAAAAAACGCCTGATCTAATTTTGTTACTCGCCATCATCGCCCTTGTCTCCTTGGGCAGTTTAATGTTGGTGTCCGCATCATCTGTATTGGGGTTGGACTTGCACAATGATCCTTATTTCTTTGTTCGTCATCAATTGTATTACGGGATATTGCCCGGTTTGTTTTTACTTATTGTCACGATGTTTGTTCCATATACGTTTTGGCGACGTGCCGTTGTGCCAATTTTGGTTGGGGTGGTTATTCTTCTCTTGATGGTCTTTGTACCCCAGTTTCAGATGTCTTATGGTGGAGCGTCACGTTGGGTGCGTTTGGGTTTTATCTCCGTTCAACCTGCCGAATTTGCCAAACTCGCGGTTATTCTTTATTTGGCGGCATTGTTTTCCAGTCGTGAAGAGAAACATGGTCATGTGCATGATACACTGATTCCATTTTTAATTGTTGTTGGGCTGATTGGTTTTCTCATTATTAAACAACCGGATATAGGTACATTGGTGGTGGTTACTAGCGCGTCCTTGATTATTTATTATCTTGCCGGGGCAAGCTGGAAGCATCTTTGGATGGTGATTGGTGGTGGATTAGGGACTTTGATTGTTTTAATTCGTCTTGCGCCATATCGCATGGCGCGTTTTACCACCTTTCTTCATCCCGAGTTGGATCCAAAGGGGATTGGCTACCAAGTCCACCAAGCATTGCTGGCAGTAGGGTCGGGTGGAATTTGGGGATTAGGCTTTGGAAGAAGTCGACAAAAGTTTCGTTATCTGCCGGAACCGGCGGGTGATTCAATCTTTGCCATTGCTTCCGAAGAATTGGGATTTTTGCGGATTAGTATCTTGTTGAGTCTGTATATTTTTATTATTATTCGGGGTTATCAAATTGCGCGTAAGGCGCCGGATATGTTTAGTAAATTAGTGGCCGGCGGAATTACATCTTGGTTTTTTGTGCAAGCAGTTGTGCACATTGGGGCGAATCTTTCGATCTTTCCCTTAACTGGCATTCCGTTACCACTCGTTTCTTATGGAGGATCGGCGATTGTGATAACGCTTGTGGGAGCGGGGATACTGCTGAATATCTCACGATATTCGAACGATTAATTTGAAATTTACAGTTTTTAATTTGAAATCAATTTGAAATAATTAAATTTGAAATATCTAAAACAGCGTTTTCAAATTAAAATATTAAGTTATTTCAAATTGATTAAAAATTTCAAATTTCAAATTAAAAATTAAGGGTTGGTTTTATGGCATATTACTGCTAATATCAACAAAGAGATGATAAACAGAATAAAAATACAATTATGCGTATCGTTCTAACCGGTGGTGGCTCCGGTGGTCATTTGACGCCTTTGGTTTCGGTTGCCGATACCCTAAAGCGCATGTATCACGAAGGTGAGATTAGTTTTCCGGAAAGCCGAAATAGTGGCCTTGAAATTAGGTATGTTGGCGTGGTTACAGAAATTGATAAGTCGATTCTGGAAAAAGCCGATATTCCATATGAACACATTCCATCGGGCAAAATTAGGCGTTATTTATCGGGCGCGCCGCTTACGGCAATGGAAATGTTTGTTCAACTTCCATTCGGAATTTTGCGGGCTTTTTGGCGGATGTATATTTTGATGCCCGAAGTGGTTTTCAGTAAAGGTGGTTACGGATCAATTCCTGTTGTTATTGCGTCCTGGGTTTATCGGATTCCGATTTTAATGCACGAAACGGATATTGTGCCGGGATTATCTAATAAAAAATTATCGCGCTTTGCATCGGCGATTGTGGTGGGCTTCCGAAAAGCAGAACAATATTTTAAACAAGATCGGGTTTTTGTCGCCGGTACACCGTTGCGCGAAATCTTTTACAAATTACCGGACAGAGAAACAGCGCGAAGAGAATTACAATTACATGATCGCAAGCCGGTGTTGTTTGTAACTGGTGGAAGTCAGGGTGCGCAACGGATAAATAACGTGATTTTAGAAATGCTGATTCGTGTGTTACCGGATTTTCAGGTGGTGCATCAAGTGGGGCAACTTAATTTGGAACCGGTACAGGAGTTTGTAAGAAGTACGCTGGGAAATTTTCCAGACATTAGTGATTATCACGTCTTGGGTTTTATCGACGAACGCACGATGGCGAATTGTTTTTCAGCCTCGGATCTTGTTGTTTCCAGGGCAGGTGGAACAACCCTGGCGGAATTAGCCGTGGCGGGGAAGCCATCTGTTTTAATTCCCTTGGGAGAGTCCGCTAATAATCACCAGTGGGAAAATGCCTATTTCTATCGTGAGGCCGGTGCGGCGGTTGTATTAGACGAAAGCAATGTCTCGCCACCTTTGTTAGAAGCAACAATCCGTCGTGTCTTTCAACGTCAAAGTAATTTAGAATTAATGTCGTCTCGCGTCCGTGAGTTAGCCCGTCCATCCGCGTCGATAGATATAGCGCAATTATTGGTCCAAATGGGTCTTGGCTTCGTGCCAAGACGAAAATTGGAAGCAGTCAAGGAAAAGTAGCAAAGTCCGTCTTTGCGCCTGCCGGCCATAGCCTTGGCGACGGCTGGAGGCGTTTCAACGCCGAAGCAATCTCCCGTGGCGTGCTATAATATGCCAGTCGTGGGCATGCCAAGGTTGGGAGTTCAGGATTATCACCCAGATCTCGGGGGTTCGATTCCCCTCGTGTCCACGATAAAAAAATAATTGTTTTATCACCAACTTTACTCACCAACCTATTG
The DNA here is from genome assembly GCA_030647555.1 of bacterium. Taxonomy (NCBI): domain Bacteria; species bacterium. The sequence continues at coordinate 171,621 of JAUSJG010000008.1, forward strand.
ACAAGTTTTTAATTAGTGTGTACGTTTATTGCAGGTGATAATCCTGATTCTCTCACTAAGGTGAGATTGACGAAAAGCCGCTTCAAGCGGTTTTTTGTTTGAGTTAATAATGATAATCGATGAAGCTGGCAGATATTATTGGCTAGTAGTAGCCAATAATTAATTGTATAAATACACTACTCTTGACAATTTCCATTTTTGGGAGTATACTTATCTCTTAAATTAAAAAGCCAAAGCTCTGTACACGATAAATCGCGCATAGCGCTTTGGCGAACAGGAGAGACCCATCCTTCGCTCATGAATGAGCTACGGAGGGCAAGGCGGATCGCAATTTCCACAATTGAATAGACGAAGGGATTATGAGCAACAGCGACCTGGGCAAATATACCAGTAGTTCTCATAATCATCCTTTAAAAAGAGCACGGGGTTCTTCGGCGGCCCCTCCCTTTCGACAAAGGGAGGCCGGGAGGGATTCCGCGCTTCCGTCACTGCACATACTCCTGGCTCAAATTTATTTTATGCCGTATGCAGTATGCGCAGTGACGGGAAAAAATACCGGTGCTGTCCCGGTTAAATCTGTTTCGGTCGCGCATGACAGTAGCGACCAGTCGTCATAATCCGAAAAGGAAAAGACTCATGACGACAAAGACCAAATTTCTGACCGTGGTGGCAGTGGGCCACCAGTATCGAACGCATGAACTGACCGGGGTTGCTGGCGAAGCGAAGGAAATCGTTCGCCAAGTGGCCAAACGCACGGATGCGTTTCGCCAGGAATATATCCTCCGGCGGTTGGTTACGCGCGAGCAACGGACGCTCGCACTGGCGACTACTCGATAATCGTCGCCACGAAAAAACCGACGGCTCTCTGTGGGTGTAGCTGTCGGTGATTAGTAGAAACACCCCTGATCAAAATTTACGGAAGACCAGACATCGCGTCTCGGTCTTCCTCCCATCAATGCCTAGTACACCGGCCTAAATTTATTTATTGCCGTTTTGTTGTACGAGGCATTGACGGGAAAGTAGTTTTTTAGAGTCGACCAAACCGTCGCCATGGCGGGGAGGTCTTAACAATTAGGAGAACAATCATGGCAGGAACGTACAACGTGATCGTCGATGCCGCCGCCCCCGCCACGACCTTGAAAATCGGTTTTGGCAGTCCGGCCCAGAACGACCAGATCGTGAAGGATGCGGTCGCGGCCGTGAAGGCGCTCGGCTTGACCGGCGGGAAGCTGGTCAAGTTGAACGGGCCGGCTTCGTTGCCGGTGGCCGTCGCCATCGGGCACGAGGTGGCCCACCTGTTCGGGGCCGTCGCGGTGTTCGACCCGAAACTCGGGAACAAATACGTCGTGGTGGTGAGCCACGACCCCGATTTCGCGGTCGGTAGCGTCATCGAGTAGGGTTCTTTCAGGCCAAATCATGGTTGATGCGGCCTAAATCGTACACGAAGGAGGTCCGAGTATGACGCTCGACCTCCTTCCTTTTCTTCAGAGCGCGACAAACGTTGTCGTGCGCTCAAGTAAAAGATTTTAAACCCGCCGCGGCGGGAAGGAGAAAATCATGAAAGTCATACTTTGTGGTCCCCCGCGGAGCGGGAAGTCCTGCATGAGGCAGGGCTTAAAGGATGCGATTAAGATTATTCCGGGTGCACCGTATCCGTATGTTATCACGGCGTGCCCGGACGGTGAGGGGGCTTGGTTCCAGGAAACTGTGAACCAGGACCCTGATTTGGCCAAGAGGTGCAAGGATGCATACAAGGCCAAGTTCACGCCGGAATTTGTGCAGAGGATAGCGGATTCTGTGCAAAATTGCTCGCTACCGCTCACGCTCGTGGATATCGGTGGCATCCCGAGCGCGGAGAACGAGGCGATTTGCGCCTCGGCCACCCACGCCATTTTGTTGGCAGGCGACCTCGGCCGTTTGCCCGAGTGGCACGCGTTTTGCAAAAAACTCGGGCTCGTTGTTGTTGCCGAGATCCACTCGGACTACAATGGGGCCGAGGACACCGTCCCCCAACTCGGCGAGGACGGCATCTATCGCGGTTCGGTTCACCATCTTGAACGAGGTGAACAGACCGCCGCCCGCCCGACGATTCGGGCGCTGGCCGAGATTCTCGTCGGGATGGTTACCGACAAGAATTGATTTCTAATCAACCAACGGTTGTGGGTTATCCTGTAAAACCCTCTTCTGATTCGAGAGTGTGTACTCTCGCTGATGACGCCGAAAGGCAGAAATCAGAAACTGAAATCAAAAAAAATTTTCGCGGAGGAGAACCGATGCGAAGAGTAATTGTATGCGGGCCACCGCATTCGGGCAAGTCGGTGTTCCTGGCTAACCTGCAAAGGTTGTTGCCAGTTGAGCACCACATGCTCATCTTCGGTGCCCCCGATGGGGAGTGGCATTGGACCAACGGGGCCAACCAATCCCTCGTTCGCGAGACCCGCCAAAAGCGGAGTTTTTCGGATGACTGGTGCGACGGCATTCTTAATGCCATCGCGCAAGCCGAGCAACGGCTCGTTCTGGTTGACACCGGAGGAAAAAGACTCTCGCCGAACGACCGGATTTTCCGGGCGTGCGACGCCTTCATTATTCTCTCTTCTTCCAAGGAGGAGATAATTGAGTGGCGCCGCTTCGGCGAGGAAAACGGATGCCTGTGCATTGCTGAATTGGATTCGGCGCTGCAAGGTGAAGATCAAATTTATCTGGACGCGAGCGATGGAATTCTCCGCGGACGGATAACTGGTCTGGAACGGGGGCAGGAGATTGATTCCCCAGTTCTGGATGCAGTGGCAGGAAAACTTCGTAAAGTCATTGAGGTGAATGCCGAGATGACGGAAGCGGAGCTTCTGGCCAATATCAACGGGGCTAAGCTGGTTGACCACCTTGGGATCACGGATCGGACTGATCCTTACCTTGGTGTACGGCCATGGCACACGGCGCCGGCGTTGAAAATCACGGCCGTGGCGCGGAGGTTGGAAACGGTGCGGATTTGGAATGTCCGTGCCAGTTTTCTTTCGTGCGCGTTTGCGACAACACTGCCCGGCAAGGTGGAGCTCTTCGGAGTTTCCGATGGATATGTTCCATTGCCGAAGGTTGCGCCAAACGGCGACGGCGCGGGCGATCTGGCGTGGGAAGTCGCGGAATTTTCCGACTACACTTTGGTGGAGTATCGGAAAAACGGATTTTTCACAAAAGAGAAACTCGCCGATGTTGTGCCGCCGGTAGTGAACACCCGAAAGGGTGTTGTGCTGGCGACAGACGGTCCGCCGATCTGGCTGGACGCGACGATCGCAAGATCGTACGCGAAAGCCGGTGTGCCGTTTGTGGCTGTGTTTGTACCCGTTGAGTCGGGGCGAGTACAGCAGGACGGAACGCGGTGGGATGAGGCGCATCCGCAGGATGGGCCGTGCGTCGTTATTTATGGCGAAGCGGAAAAGGTGGGGGAAGTAATTTCCGTGCCGATCTCGCTTCTGAAGTGGAATGGCGGCGGACGGCAGTGGCAACTGGGTTCCGGTGAGGTCGTAAAAGACCGACCGCATAGCCACGTGGCGACACATCCGTCGGTTTTGCCACTTGTCGGCGAAGCGCTTGCGCGAATTGAGTCCGCCGGGCGCGACAATATTGTGGAGGAAATAGACTTCGGACGGACGGTGGGTGAGATGATTTGCGTCGAAACAAGTAATGACGACGAGATCGTTTTTGCACAACGTCAGAACCGAAAAGGACTGACGCGGTTTGTGAAAAACCGGCAACCCACGTTGTGTAACAGTGTTACGGTTTGTCTCACGAAAGCGGAAGGAAACGGCCATTACGTTTTGGCCACCGCTTTTGTGGGAAAGAGAGCGCCGGCAGAGCCGTGGGACGTGGAATGGGCGACGGAGCAATCCGTCCCGTTCTGGAACACCCACGCGCTTATCTGGGGCGCGGAAACTTTTTTGGCGGACACTGAAACGAATCGGTGTCCGTGGTAAGGAACAAAAAATGAAGACGTATGCAGTGGCAGTGGATGGTGGGCGGACGGGACACGCGGTGGCAACCCTGCGGGCCGAGATCAACCTCGGTCTGAAAAAGGGCTACGCGGGATTCCTTCAGGAAAAGCAGGAGGTCATTGACTTCCTGAAGGACCTGTACCGCACGGCAGTCGCGGCGGGACGGAACTACGTCCCGGTCTGCATCCAGCAGACGGAGATCGTCTACGCGTACCAGACTGGCGATGGTCCGGTAGCGGACGCCGAACCGGCATTGACCCTTTTTTCCGACAAGTCGCCACTTTATGCGGCGGACATGTCGGACGATCAGTGGAAGGCCGCCGTCGAGGAATTGGCAGCCGCGTTGGCTGATCGGTTCCAACAGTTCCGGGTGTACGTGTCGTACATCCAAGTGGAGGTGAAGATCCTCCAGCAGGTGAAGTAGTACTTCTCCTGCGAATCGATCTTCGGCAAGTCCACGCATTGCGCGCGGACTTGCCACTTTTTTAAAGTTTATCAGTGGAAGTGTTCGCGATGCGCGAACACCTGATGGGCTTTTAGAAGTTTTTTTGAAAAGGAGACACAGGGTGAAAAAAATCCTGTGGATGTCGCGCCACCGGCCGACCGCGAGGCAGATTAATGCCTTGCGCCAGATGCATGGCGCGGACGCGGTGGTGGAACAGGAGGACCGTCCGTTTGACGACGCGCGAGAAATCGTGTGCCGGTACAGGCGAGATGGTTACGACGACATGGTGGTCGTCGCTCCGCTTTCAGTAATCGCGGTTTTGTGCCAGGAAGGCATTAGACCGCTTTGGTCCGAAGCCACCGAGGAAAACGATCCGAGAAAGATCGAATTTCGCGGCGCGCGCGGGCAAGGGTATCGTTTCGTAAGGTTCCGCCGCATTAAGTGCGTGCGGGTTGAATTCGAAGAATAAGGAAAATGAGATGAACGAAAAAATGAAAGCGGCGATTGCTCTGACGTCGAAGGTTCAGAGTGTAATGCGGGATGTGGAGACTCGGCACATTGGGCGCGCAGATGTGGTGCAAGCCACGTTTTTGGCGCTCGTGTCGGGGCGACCCGCGTTTTTCCTCGGCAGTCCCGGAACCGACAAAACCGGGGCGGTGCAGGACATGGCCAGGCAAATTGCCGGCGCCGTGTTCTATGATGTGTTGATGCCGACCATCGTGTCGGTTGAGCAACTCCTTGTTGAGTCCACCTCGATCGAGGAAGCGTCCACAGCGGGAGGCGGAAAGTCAATCCGTACCCGTGACACGCTGGGACGCGCCGCGTTGGCGCACTTGCTCTTTGCTGACGAGATCTGGAAAGCGGAACCCCGTGTTCTGCAGACCTTGATCGACTTGAGCAAGGGCGACGGGGTGCGTCACGAAGGCCAGATGGTGGCAACACCGTTGCTGGCTTTTCTCGCAGCATCGAACGAGTTGCCGGAAGCCGAGGGCAACCTCGGAGCGATCTGGTCTCGGATGACCATCCGCGTGGTGGTAAATCCGTTGGATCGCGCGGGCAAAAATGAGCTGGTGAAAGCCCGGCTCGCTCGCGCTACCGGAGGTAGCAAGACGGCCACGCAGACGCTGACGCTCGCAGACATTGAAACTTTGCGAACGGCGCGAAAATACGTCGATATCCCGCAAGGCGTCATTGACGCAGTGTTGGATGTCTACCAGGAACTTGTTGACGACAAGTCAACGGACTTTTCCTGGGCGTGGGCGGATGACCGGCGGTTCGGTCGCGTGTTCGACGTCATGCAGGCGAAAGCTCTGCTTGACGGACGGACAGTGGTCAGCAAGCAGGATTTGGCGGTGCTGGAGTGGTTGCTCTGGGACGTTCCCGAGCACATTCCAGTCGTCAAAGCGAAGCTTGCTCCGTACTGTCGGACGCCGTTTTCCGACGCGCAGGAGGCGGTAGATGCACTGCTCACTCCGGGCGGAGTGGTCGAGTTGGTGCGAAACGGGGACAGGGTCAAGGGTGTTCAGGCTATCACGCAGTGTGAGGCCGCCCTGACCGAGCTGAAACGTCTCAAGGGGGAGGCGGACAGCGGGACGTCGTCTAGAATTGCCGACTTGGTAAAACAAGTCGAGGCAGTTAAAGATGACGTGATCGCAGTCGTGACCGGGGCCAAAATGCCCCAAAGGGGAAACTAAGATGGCCGAGAAGAAAGTCCGGCCGCTCACCCGGCAGGAGCTGATGCCCCAGCTGGTGACGGACGCGGATGCCTTCACGGCCCTGCGTTACATCCGTCACCGTGAGCAAATGCCGGCATTACCCGAGCTTGCGGAAAAAGGACAGGAAGTCCTACCCGGAAGCGAAGGCGTGTTGGCGGATTTGTATGACGCGTTGTGGGATCCGGAGCCGAGCCTCAAGGAAGAGGTGGCGCCGGATCGGGAGTATTGGAAAAAACTCCTGGGCCAAACAATTGAAACGGCGGCCTTTCAGGAGTTGCACGCGGCTACACAGCTTAAGGATCTGCAATCGGTCCTTGGGACAATCGCGATGGGCGAATCAGTCCTCGCGTTGGTATCAAAAAAGGACCGGGATGAACTCCAAAAGTTGAAAGAGGCGACGCAGGAAGCGGAAGACGTGGCGGACGAGGCGGGGCAGGCCGAAGCAAACGCGCAAGTGGCGCAAATGCTGGCGGATGCTGCTGCAGAACAGTCCGCGGGCGCGGGACAATCAGGTCAGCCGCAAACCGGTAAGCCTTCGGGCAAACCGGGAAGTGGCAAGGGACAGATGAGTCCCGACCAAGCGCGGAAAATCGCCAACGAGCTGGCGAAGACGGCGGCAAAAGCGCAAGCCGATGCCAAAGCCGCGCGGGAACAGGCCGATGAGAAACGGCTCAACGCGGAAATTCAGGCCGAGGATTTGTTGGGACAACCCGGCAGTGACAAGGCTGAGAAAAAACTGCGTGAGTTGACGCGAATCGGTTTGCAGGCCATCAAAGGTGCTCAAGCGAAGGTGGAGGAAGTTTCCGAAACCATCGAAGCTTGGGGGTTGGAGGATGGCGAGCTGACGCGCCAAGGGATTCCCGAAGCGTTGGCGCTTTTGCAACGCATGAAGCGAAGCGAAGCGCTGAAAAAGTTCGCCGGCCTTTTGGGTCGCCTGCGCAAAATCGCGGCGCGGAAAGCGCGTGCCAAAGTTTCGGGAGAAGGAGTGCGGGTCACGGTTCCGGAAACGGGTCGCGATATTCGCCGCGCTCACACCTCCGAATTGGTTGCACTTACTTCACCAGCCCTTCGTGTTAAAGGATTAACACGTTGGGCACGCGGTGAACTGCGGTTGGTAGGCCAGCGCGCCAAGCAAAAGCTTGGCCACGGTCCGGTGATCGTCTGTGAAGACGGATCCGGTTCGATGGATGGAGCCAAGCAACAGTGGGCGAAAGGTGTGACGTTGTCACTCGCCCACTACGCGAAGATCCAAAAGCGGTCGTTCGGATGGGTGCTTTTTGACTCTGCTGTAAAGCAGGCGAAGGGTTACCCGCAAGGACGATTGTCTGCCGAGCAGATGCTGGAGCTGGCCGAGTCGCGGGCCGGCGGCGGAACGAATTTCGAAGTTCCGCTTCGCAAAGCCATGGAGATGATTCAGAAAGAAGGCCTCAAAAAAGCCGACATCTGTTTTATCACCGATGGCGAATGCGCGGTGAGCGATGAGTTTCTCCGGGAATTTCTGGCGGTCAAGAAGACGCACGAGGTCAACGTATTCACGGTTTTATGTGATGTTGGCTCGACGTCCGATGCGACCGTACGGCAGTTCTCGGATCGAGTGGTTCGCGTTTCCAGCTTCACGGCAGAAGAAGCGGAAAGTGCGGTGTTTGGTTCTTTGTAGCAGTAATTCTGCCACCGTTTGGGGAGTCCGGTTTTTGACTCCCCTCTTTTTTCTTCCTTTCCAGCTTCGTGTTGGAAGGAAAGAATTGAAGTAAACACAAAAACAAAAGGAGGCCTACCATGGCCGAAGAAAAGTTGATTGTTTTGTTGGAAACCAGGGCGGGCAAGAATCCTGGCGAAGCGGTTGCCACCCACAACAGGCGGCAAATCGTCTTTTTGCCCCGAGGAACAACGGTTGGAGTCAATGTCCGCGTCGTACTCGAAGAGATTACGACTAAAAAGGACAGCAACGGCCGTTCGATGTATCGCGGCGTACCCGCGCCAGTTGAGTACGTTGACAAGTGGAAGATCAACGGGGACGGAAGAGTTTCCAAAATCACCGTCTCTAAGGATTGGCTCGGCGGCGAACGGGAGGAAGGCGTAATTGAAACGCGTCAACCCGCCACGCGTGACGGGTCACCGTGGACACAGACCGAAAGCACAGTAAGTTGGGGTGCAACTCTGGCAAACTGTGCCGTTGATCTCGTGGACACAACGACTACTCCGTTGGAAACGGAGTATGTCGAAGCGGGTCAACTCGTCTGGAGAAAGACGAGTGAACGAGTGGGGAAAAATACGCGTCGCGTTACCGTCACGGGTATTCGCGTAACCGCGTTAGATGCCACAACGTGGCAACCTGCCTATCCGCCAGACTGGCAGATTTCAGCGTCTGTGGCGTACGATGGCGGAACAGTTTCGACCAGCGTAACGTGGGCGAACGCGCCCAAAGAAACGCGGGACGAGATCGAGAACCGTTATTGTGTGTGCGCTTGCAGTCGACAGCGATACGATGTTCAGAATTCCGATGGTTACGCCAAGTGCGAAAAGTGTCGGGAGAAAGAACACTGCGTGCGCTGTGGTAAGCAGGTCAAGGTTGCGGTCATTGCTGACCGCCTGATCTGCGCGAACTGCAGACCGTATGAAGATCGGGAACAGCTCATTAATCGGGTTGTGCCTAATCAGACACGGCAGGAGTTGGCGCAACAAGCGACACGGCTTTTGGCTGGAAATGTTGTGCCACGGGAGGCGGGAGAAGCGATTGTTCGCTCCACGCTCGGTCAAGTTGAACCGGATTGGAAACGTAATGGCGTAGTCGAGAAGTGTGTTGGGTACGCCTGGTATTACTTCTGCGAGGAGGGAGTCTACGGTTCCAAGTTTCCGTCGGCAGCGCTGCAGATTCTGCAGGGACTTCCGCAGGCGACCGGTAACGGCCTTGTTGACCTGGTTTCTTGGGTGGCTGGTCGTCAAAAACAGGAGGAGTGTGAGCGTTGTGGTGACTTCTTCTGTGAAAGTCAGGCTGGGAGATTCTTCACTCCTTCGCCGAGCGAAAGTGAATTGCAAAACCTTTGTGTAGCAGTTCGGCTTCGCGGGTCGGAGGCAGATCGTATCGAGGCCCTACAGAAGTATCGGGAACTGGTCGAAAAGCTAGGTTCCGATGCTAAGCAGGTAAGCGAAATCGCGGAAATCCTAAACTCGGATGAGCAGGACTACGCAGCAGTTCTTGTCAAAATTCACAACCTCGGAAAAGATCTGGCTTCGGCTGAACGAGGAGAAATTCTCGTGAATTTCGGCGGTCACTTTCGCATGATGGGCTACACTGGCCAGGCTCAATATTGGGTCATTCGGCCAGATGGTTCAGAACGCGAGCCTGACGAAGTTGATTACCGGAAACGGTACACTTCGGAAGGTAATAAAAAGTGGTGGCTGGTTAGTTCGGATGAGTTGGCGATTTCGTGGTTTAAGGGCACTACTGCCTCGAGCCATCAATGTGTCGTCGACAAACTTCCGGCTGGTGGGTGCACGCCCGAGCAACTGGCAACTGTTGCTCAACTCGAGCAAGAGCTTTCGGCTCGGTTCGAGGGCTCTCATGGTTGCAGTGGTGATCCGAGTCCTAACATCGGTGAGGGATGGAACCTCAAGTCGAAGGATGAACCGGACGTGGATGAACCCTACGAAATCGGTCCGCCCGCTCCAGCCAACACGTTGGATGTCCACAAACTTTTCGGCGGGCAGGTGCGAAAAAAACCCGCCGGTCGAAAGTAGTTTCACTGTTCTTTTTGGGGTCGTTGTTGGATACAACGACCCCTCTTTTCTCTAGCTCATGAGTGCTAGTCGCACTTGGTGAGCTGGAGTGAAAGTTTTTTCGGAGTCGACCAACCCGTCGCCATGGCGGGGAGGTCTTAACAACGGGAGAAAAAACATGGCGCGTTTCATTATGGTGGTGGTGATGATGATGGTGGTGGTGACCGCGCGGGCCGAGACGTTGACCGGAGAAAAGGTCGACGTTAGGATCGACGTGGAAGGCGTGTCCACGCGGTTTTTTGAGCCGCGAGATATCGCGGGTACGGTGGACGGAGGGTCGCAGGATGCGACCTATCGGTTCCGATACACCCTTCTCCAGCCCGGCGATGCGTATTCGATCGCGGTGCAATCACGGTCGAATGGTCTTCGGTACGGCATTGGAGTCGCCGTCGATGGCCGCTGTATCCTGACCGGCATGAAGGTGCCGGCGACGGTACAAATGGCCTCGAGTTGGCCGAACATGTACGTCGTTGGTGGCCGCGGTGGCGAGTTTCGCGGCTGGCGGGAGGATGCCGGAAACATCCGGCGGTTCGTGGTTTCCAGTGAGGACCGGTCGCTGGCGGCGACGCTTTGGAACGATCGATCCGCAACGGGGACGATCGTTGTCTCCATCTTCCGAGAAACCCCATCGCAGGAGCCCATGATGAAGGGCGAGCGCGGGGTAAAAGGGCTCGGGACGGCCGCCGGCGAGCGCGAGGAATCGCGCGTCGTGTCGGTAGACTTTACATCTCGCCCGGTCGCGTACGAAGTCTTCGTACTTCGGTATGCGTCGAAACCCGAGTTGAAGAAGCTCGGGGTGTGGACGGAGGAGGCAGTCCCGAACCGGTTCTGGCCGACGGAGAAACCGTTCATCGGCCGAATCCCCGAGTAGTAGTTTTTCCCCGAAAAGGATTTCGGGACGAGTGTTCTTTGTCCGGGGTCGTTGTTGGAAACAACGACCCCGCTTTTCTAAGGTTCATCGGAAACAGTTCGGTGGGTCTTAACGAAAGAACAAAATCTTTTCCATCAATGCCTAGTACACCGGCCTAAATTTATTTATTGCCGACAGTTGTACGAGGCATTGACGGGACAAGAAAAAATGAGGTCGTTCTTAACATAACAAAGGGGACAAAAAATGACGCGCATGGAACGTGTCGTTGATTGGTTTTTGGGTGTGTATTTTCCGTTCATTACTATTTTTTCTGGCTTGTTTTTCGTGGTGTGGGTATATTTGACCACCAGGCCGGTACACGATTTTCCGGAATGGGGTTTTGTCTTGTTTATCTGTTGGGTGGTGGTGGCTGTGCCGGCTCTTCCTTTGATGATCCTCACGATAATTCAGGAAAAAATTCGGCGGATGAAAGATGAGGCCCAGTTTTATCGGGACTGCTACGTCATCACTTTTTGTGATGAGGGTGGCATCACCGAAGAGTCGGCCGTCGAAACTGGAAATCCCTACCAAAGTCCGATTTATGAGTGAACGGATTTTGGTAATTCATTTTCTCTACATATTTTTTGCGTCTCGAGTACCACGTCATAACTCGCTGAGTTCTTACGTGGTTTTTTTAGAGCCCATCAATTTTTGGTGGTCTGTAATTAAAGTATATGTATAGATATATTGATACAATAAAAACGGAGATTGCTTCGCCTCGCTGTTGCGATGGCTCGCAAAGACTGCGTTACACAGTCGCTAAAAGGCTATTGAGTCTAAAAATCCCCCGTCGCTACCTCCTTCGCTAAAGCTTCGGAGGTCAAGAAAGCTTCGGGGGACGCAGTGAGAATCAGACCCTGGGAGGTCGGTTACGATCCGCCCGCCCATTTTAATAAATGGGCGAGGTTCAATTTTCTCTCCTGACCGTGTCGCCTAAAAAGCACGCGGGAATCAAACAGGCACCTCGGTCCGTATCATTTCTCACTGCGCCCACCGTAGCTCATCAGAGCGAAGGAGGGTTAACGACTCGATAGCCTTTTGGCGGTTTTTTTGTGCGTGAATGATGAATTATGATATATGATTTATGAATATCGACGGTTAGTTTCTCATAAATCATCATTCATAAATCATTATTCATTTTGTGAATGTTCAGCTATGATCAATAAATGAATCAAACTTTCAAATCAGGTACAAAAGTGTATTGTTTAGGCGTTGGTGGTATCGGTCTTTCCGGTGTGGCACAGTGGATGAAAGAATTGGGTTGTGAAGTAAAAGGTTCCGATCGTGCAGTGTCATCTGTGACGCAAATGCTGGAAACCAAAGGTGTTTTAACAAAAATTGAAGAAGTGACAGAAAGTGTGCCGGAGAATACGGATATTGTTGTCTATTCCGACGCCTTACCATTTGAACATCCAGCCCGTGTTTTTGCTCGCGCGAAGGGAATCCGCGAAATGAATTACGCGCAATGTTTGGGGTTGTTGACGGAAGGGTATCGGTGTATTGCCGTTGCGGGAAGTCACGGCAAATCTACCACCACCGCGCTCATTGCCCACATCTTAACGGAGGCTGGTTTAGATCCCACTGTTGTTGTTGGAACAAAAGTTCCGACGCTGGGGAATGTAAATTTTCGTTTCGGGAGAAGCGATATTGTAGTGGTTGAGGCCGATGAATTTCGGAGCCATTTTCTGGAGCTTTCTCCAACGGTCGCAATTATCAATAATATCGATCACGATCATGTCGATGTTTTTCCGACAATAGAATCTTATGTTGATGCTTTTAAAAAATTTGTTGTAAAAATAAAAGTTGGTGGGGAACTTATATTGAATGTACACGATTCATATACTGAGAAATTGGCAGGGGAACGGGACGATATAAATGTAACTTTTTTTGAAAAGCGCGACGCGGAGATTGCTTCGGCTAGCCTGCGGGCAGCCTCGCAAAGACGGAATTATGTTGTTGATTTTCAAAAATATGACAACGGTCGGCAGTATTTTTCGGTGTCAAAAAATAATGTTTCGATGGGTGATTTTAATATTGCATTTCCAGGCGACCACATGTTGCTGGATGCTGTAGCTGCGATTGCGGCCGCAGTTCCTTTTCTGGATGATCTGGAAAAAATTCGTAACGCCATGGCCACTTTTCGTGGTACGTGGCGGCGTTTTGAGTTACTCGGAAAATATAAAAGTGCGACGGTGATTTCTGATTACGCGCATCATCCAACAGAGGTGAAGGCGTTACTGCGTGGGACTCGACAGGCCTATCCAAATAAAAAAATTGTCATCGTTTTTCAACCCCATCAGAGCTCAAGAACACAGGCATTTGGCAATGATTTTATTGAAGCGCTATCGCTGGCCGACGAAGTCCTTTTGGTTGAAGTATTTAGTGTTGCCGGACGAGATAATCCAAAAGATTTTTCCACTGATCGACATTGGGTTGAGGTCTTAAAACAGCGGGGCAAGGAGGCCTATTACGCTGAAGACTTGTTTGTGGCGGAGAAAATGTTGCGTGAAACAGAACCGACGGATGAGATTTTGTTGTTCGTGGGGGCGGGATCTATCGATCAATTGGCGCGGAAAATGGTCTAATTGTTTCGCTTTATTGTTTAGTGATAGAATGTTGAATATGAATAAAGAAGAATTAAAACAAATAGTAAAAGAGGCGGTAATAGAGGGAACAAGTCAGTTTGCCACAAAGGATGATTTGCGGAATGAGCTTGATATTGTAAAAATTGAACTGCGCGAAGAAATGAAAGACATGAAAACTGAACTGCATGAAGAAATGGGCATGATGAAAACGGAACAACTTGAAGTTGCGAAGGGAATTAAAATGGAACTGCGTTTTGAAATCGGCGAGCTTAGAACGGAGATGGGAGAATACTATAAAGCTCATGATGAAAAAATGGATGAGGTGTTGCAGAATATGGATGTATTTGTTGGAAGAATTGAGGAGGAGGAACAAGAAAGAAAAATCAGTGATGTTCAAATTGAAAGAAGGGTGGAAAAACTAGAGCAGAGAGTATAAAGATTGGCGATTTTGACGCATGATCAATATTGAAGAAAACGTAAATCTTTCAAAGTTTTGCACGTGGCACGTTGGTGGACAGGCGCGTTTTTTGACGCGTGTTGCAACTTTTGAAGATTTGCAAGAAGCATTGGCTTGGGTGCAAGAAAAAAAGCTAGCTTTTTTTGTTCTCGGTGGCGGTTCAAACGTATTATTTCCGGACGCCGGCTATAACGGTTTAATCATAAAAATTGAAGGAAGAAATATTTCGTTGAATAGAAGAGAGTTGATTGTTGAGGCGGGCGCAATTGCACGGCTGGCAGTACTTAAAGCGGCGGAAAAAAATCTTGGTGGCATTGAACACCTCGCCGGAATTCCTGGGACGATTGGCGGATTGGTGCGTGGCAACGCGGGGGCGTTTGGCACGGAAACGAAGGATTTTTTGAAGTGGGTGAGAGTGTTGCACAAGACGGATGGTAATTGGAACGAAGAGGTGTTGAGTAAGAGAGATGTTGATTTTTCATATCGCGATTCCTTATTCAAACGTGAAACGGGCAACTATATTATTTGGGAAGTGGTTTTTGAACTGGTTAAAAAAAATAAGACGGAAATACTGGCTTTGGTAGATGCGGATTTGGTGGCGCGAAAAGACAAACAGCCGTACACTTTTCCAAGCGCGGGTTCTGTTTTTAAAAATCCGTCACCCGAGTTGTCGGCCGGGCGTATCATTGAGGAGTGTGGTTGTAAAGGACTAAGAATTGGTGGGGCGGAAGTGAGCACGCAACACGCCAATTTTATCCTTAATAAGGGTGGTGCAACATCCGCTGATATTTTTGGGTTGATTACGGAAATCAAAAAGCGTGTTTTTGAACAAAAAGGTGTAAAATTGGTCGAAGAGGTAATAATAATATAATTTAGATTATGCCGGTAAAGAAGCATTACATTCCCTATATTTCATTAATTAGCGGTTTTCTTATTATTTTTCTTGTTGTTGGTCTGACGAGCTATTTTCAATGGGAAAACATTCAACAAACAATAAGGAAGGTAACTTGTCAAGAGCGTGTTAATGCGCTATTCTATTGTCAATGAAGTATTCCGTTGTAATTCCCGCGTATAACGAAGAAGGCAATATCTCGCAGTTGGTGGCGAAGATTAGTGTGGTAATGAACCAACTATCGCCCGATTGGGAGTTAATTTTTATCGATGACGGTTCTAAAGACAAAACACTTTCAAGAATGCAGGAAGAGCGAAAAAAAGATAATCGTATAAAAATTATTCGTTTTCGTCGTAATTTTGGTCAATCTGTCGGATGGCAGGCCGGTTTTGATTATGCGACAGGTGATATTGTGATCACCATGGACGCTGATATGCAAAACGATCCGACGGATATTCCGGCGATGGTAAAAATGGTAGAAGAAGGGGGTTACGACGTCGTTTCCGGTTGGCGTTCGATGCGACAGGATTCTTTTTACATTAAGTTTTTGAGTAAAATTGGGAATTGGTTAAGACGCATCGTGACGGGCGATAAGACGCACGATCACGGTTGCAGTTTGAAGGTTTATAAGAAAGAATGCTTGGACAGCATTGAGTTTTACAGTGATTTGCATCGTCGTTATATTGCCGCCTTACTTACGTGGAAGGGTTTTAAAGTTGGTGAAATGAAGACAACGCATCACGCGAGAAAATATGGTGTCTCAAAATATTCAGTGCGCAAGAAGTGGAAGGGATTATTGGATTTATTGGTAGTAAAGTTTTGGATGCAATATTCCACGCGTCCGATCCATTTGTTTGGAACTTTGGGTTTGGCTATTTCCGGTTCAGGGTTTTTATTGGGTGGTTTTCTTACGGTGCTTTGGTTATTGAGAATGATTTCTCTTCAAAACAGAACATCGCCCCTTTTGGCGGTTTTATTGGTCGTTATTGGAATTCAGTTTTTGATGACCGGTTTCATTGCCGACACTGTGTCGATGACCTACTACTCAACAAAGCGCGCCTATACCGTGGAGCTTTTGGAAGGTTTTGAAAAATCTCTTGAATGAAATTACTGCTGATTAATAATGAGTTTCCGCCAATTGGTGGTGGCGGGTCGACGGTTGCGAAGTACGCGGTAAAATATTTTTCCGAAGCGGGACATGATGTTACGCTGATTACTTCGAGATTCCGCGATTTGCCTATACGGGAAAAGTTTTTGGCGCAAGGCGAGAATGGCGAAAAAAAGGGTAGTGTGACGATTATTCGCGTTCCGGCGGTGCGCCGTTATAAAGATTTTTGCGCGGCGTGGGAACTGGTAACGTTTGGTGTGTCCGCGTTAGTTTATTGTTTGTGGTACGTGCCGAAAAATCGGCCGGATGTGATTCATGCGTATTTTGCTTTGCCTTCCGGTTGGGTGGCGCGCATTATTAAAATGATTTACGGTACGCCGTATTCCGTTTATTTTGGCGGTTCGGATATGCCGGGGGCGAATCCCAG
The DNA here is from genome assembly GCA_030647555.1 of bacterium. Taxonomy (NCBI): domain Bacteria; species bacterium. The sequence continues at coordinate 187,923 of JAUSJG010000008.1, forward strand.
TCGCTTTAAACAGCTTTATCCTTTTATCACTCTTTTGACGCGCTGGGTTTGGCGTGGAGCGACAATTTCTACCGTCTGTTCGCGGGGCCTATTGGAATTGGGGCGACAACACGATCCGAAATATGATTTTCGTCTAATTCCAAATGGCGTCGAATTATCCCGTTTTGTGCCGATTGAACGCCAGCCGAATCCGAAAGTGAAAATATTATTTATCGGCCGTTTGATAGCGCGCAAGGGTTTCCAATATGTTGTGCAAGCTTTGCCACGGATTCAGGCGTTGTGTAATGTGCCGTTCGATGTGGAAGTGGTGGGGACAGGGGCGATGCGTTCGCGTTTGGACGGTTTAGCGTTAAAACTCGGCGTCAGTCATTTGATTAAATATGTGGGAACGGTGCCGTATGAAAAATTACACGAAAGCTACCAAGGCGCGGATATTTTTGTGTTGACTTCCGAATCGGAAGGAATGCCGGCGGTGACATTGGAGGCGATGGGTTGCGGTTTGCCGATTGTGACGACCAATATTCCGGGAAACCGGGAAATTGTGCAGGAAGGCGTGAACGGGTATCTTGTTAATGTCGGTGATACGGAAAAACTGGCGACCTCGCTTTCGAAGCTTATTACTGACGAGCAACTTCGAAAGCAAATGGGCACGGCGAGTCGTGCTTCCGTGCAATCGTATGAATGGCGCGAAATTATCAAGCGTTACGAAAATATTTTAACCGAAATTTATCACGACAAAAAAAATGGCTAATGTTGAAATCAAAGAAAATACCAGTTTAAATTTGGAAAAAACTTTTCGCGGAAAAAAAACGCTGATTACCGGCGGGCTAGGTTTTATTGGAAGCAACATCGCCCAAAAATTGGTGGAACTGGGCGCGGAGGTGACGGTGTTGGACGCGTTATTGCCACTCTATGGTGGCAACGAATTTAATGTCGCTGATATTAAAGACAAAGTTAAGGTTGTGATTGGTGATATTCGTGATGAGAAGGTGGTCAATGAAGTGGTGGCAGGTCAGGATTATATTTTTAATCTTGCGGCGCAAGTTAGCTATATTGATAGTATCAATGAACCCTTTCTTGATTTGGATATTAATTGTCTAGGACATTTACGTGTTTTGGAGGCGGCGCGCAAATTCGCTCCGCAAACGAAAATTCTTTTCTCCTCTTCGCGTTTGGCTTATGGCCGGATTATGACGACTCCCGTCGATGAGAGTCATCCGACAAATCCGGTAAGTATGTATGGCGTGCATAAGTTGGCGGCGGAAAAATATTATCGCATTTACTTTGAAACATTCGGTTTAAAGTCTTCTGTAATTCGAATTCCAAATCCCTACGGCCCACGTCAACAGATGAAACATAATAAATATTCTATTGTCGGTTGGTTTATTCGCCAGGCTCTGGAAGGGAAGGATATTACGATCTTTGGCGACGGAAAACAAGAAAGAGATTATTTGTACATCGATGATATTGTCTCCGCTTTTTTGAAAGTGGCCGCGTCCGATAAAACAAACGGTGAAATTTATAATATCGGTACGCATGAACGTGTTTGTTTTGTGGATATGGTGGACGCAATATTGGCCGAAATTGCTACGGGTAAGAAAACACATATTCCGTGGCCGAAAAATTATGAGCGCAATGAAACCGGAAACTATATCGCCGACACACGCAAGATAAAAAGAGCGGTTGGTTGGGAAGCGACAGTGCCGTTAAAGGCGGGCATCACCGAAACGGTAGAATACTTTAAGCAAAATAAGGAACATTATTGGTAAAAAACATCCCGCCCGCAGGCGAGGCTCGCCCTGAAGGGTGGCCCCCGTCGCTCTGATGAGCTTCCACCCTTCACCTCTTTGTTACGGCGTGGCGCTGTGGGGGATTATTGTTCTTTCCGAAGAACAATAAAAAAACCGCATTATTGTTTGGCTGTTTCAAACAATTACGCGGTGTGATCAATGCTTTGCACTGATCGTTTGTTCCAAGGTGGCTTAAGGCACAAAGAGACATCATCTTTCGCGCGAGAGCCAACAATTCCGGATTCACGCGAATTGGTCTGCGACTCATCTTGCCAAAAGTCACCCTGATGTGGCGAATGTCCGCGAATGCCTCCCGGGCATTTGGATCCCGCAAACACCCTCTCCACACTCTCTGTGTGGTATCGCGGTCGAGGCTGATCATGCCTCGATTTTTTCGCGAAAACCACACACCGTATTTCAAAAAGAGCGATATGTATTTTTCTGATTCGAATATACTATACTTATCATTAGATCATTTGTCAACAGGGTTTTTTCATGTTACGTTTGTCAAAGACAAATGAAGATTTGTGATATATTAAAAATTAAGCATCGGATGCTCGTGAAAGCGGGCTTATCTTTATTTTTGCTTATACTTGTGGTTGCGGGCGTTGCAAGTTTTATTATCAGGGTTCCTTATGCCACCACTCGCCAAACATTAAGTAATCGTTCGATCGGAGAAATTATCGGGGCAAGGGAAGTGGGTCAAATTTTCAAATCTGATAAAGCAAATCTCACTGCCGTCAGTTTTCAATTTTCTACCTTCGGTAATCGCAAAAATGACAAAGAAGTTATTTTTGAGTTGCGGCAAAATTTGGAAGACAATGATCCAATCAGAACCGTAAAAATTAACGCCGGTGTTTTGACGGATCATGGTATGCACGAATTCAAATTCGAGTCTGTTACGGAATCGAGTGGTAAAAAATATTACGCATCCGTTCGCTCACCGGCTTCGGTAGAAGGCAATGCCATAACAATCGATTACCGTAACGGTGATGTCTATGGTGGCAAAGATAGTTCGTTGGTTGTTTTGCAAGAGGGAAGAGGTGGTGGTAATGCATTCTTGAATGCTCAAAAAATGGATCGCGACATAGCATTTGTGGTATATCACAATATAACCGGGCTGGAATTCGTAAAATTAGCGAGCATTCGAGCTGTTAAGGATTTTATTTTATCGCTTAAAAATCAGCGTGGCGAGTATCTTCGCGCCGGAAAGTTTTTGTTTTTTGCTGTATTGCTGACCGCAATAATTCTTTTTTATCGCGACAAAGTTGAACAAGCGCTAAACAATAAGAAATATTTTTGGATTTTTATTACCTTGCTTGTATTGGGCGGTGTTAGTTTGAGATTTATGTATATAAACCAAATGCCTTATACAAACGATGAAGGTTTTTATTTGTATGATGCGCGTACGGTTTTGCAGGGAAAATTGCCGGGTGGTGACGCAATTGCCAAGGCGCCGGTTTTTATTGGAGCATCCGCATTAGTAATGGCTACTTTGGGAAATATTTTAAGTGCCGGTCGTTTAGTCAGTCTCATTTGTGGCGTGCTCACGGTTTGGCCGTTATTTATTTTGGGTAAACGCATCGGTGGTAAACGCGCCGGGATCATTACGGCCGGTATCTGGTTATTGACCGGTGCTACCGCGTTATTTAATTCCTATGGTCACACGCAAAGTATTCAGATGTTATTTAGCGCGCTTGCTTTGGCACTTTTAGTAATCGCGCAAGAGAAGAAAAAAAGGCAGTGGTTTGTTTTGGCGGGAATCGTTCTTGGAATCAGTATTGTTGCGCGCAAGAGTTCTTTGGCACTTGGCCTGCCAATCATCTTTATTTTATTGATGGATAAAACGACTTGGAAAAAGCGTCTAATTAATACAATTATTTTTGGGCTCGGCATGTTGGCTGTGCTGGCAACTTTCCTGGGGATAATTTTTGAAATTTACGGAAAGACAGGTGTTTTATATGCCACGGGGATTAGTTTGGCCAAAGAATCGATTGATCAGCTTGGTGATCGGGGGGATCTGTATGCCACTTATTCGGTAAACGGTATTCTGCCTTTCTTTCGTGAAGCGATGCCATTAATTTTCTTGGCGTTTGTAATGTTGGGGCAATTTCTGGAACGGCTCCTTGTTCGTGTTAACTGGCTGTTTGCGCGCTTTGCTTGGATCGTTCCGTTGATTTTAGTGGCAGGCAGCAAGAATTTCCTCGACAATTTTGAGGATAAATCTCGTCTGTCGCCTGGCGTAGGAATTTTCTGGGCGGTGATGAGTGTAATCATGATTTTGCTGGCAATTTTCCCATTACATAGAAAAGAAAAAGATTCGGCTGAAAATATCAGTTGGCAGTGGTTGCCATTAATTTGGTTTGTGGCAATTGCAATTTTCTATGCCGTCTGGATAAAATTTACTGCTAATTACATTGCCGAATTTTTGCCGGCATTGGCCCTAACGGCGGCGTTCGGAGCAAAGTGGTTGTCGGATAATTTTCATTCACGAAAATTTGCCTTGGTGCTGGTCGCCATCATGCTTGTCTGGGAAAACTATAGTTCAGCGGAAAATTCTTTCAAATTTAATCATACCGGCACGTTTCACTGGTCAGCCATTTTAGAAGCGGCGGATTATCTGAAGAAAAATGTTCCACAAAATGAGTTGGTGGAAACCGGCGCCGTGGCGATTCCTTATGTGTCCGGTCACCATGTACCATACGACGTCGCGCATCCAACTTGGTATGCTTATGGGTTTATTGAACCGGAATTACGTAACGTCTTTATGGCTTCGTCCGAAAAAATGGTCGACGCTGTTTTACATAATGTAAATTGGTTTGTGTCGGATAAGGTAACTGAATTTTCTTATTTTCTGGAATATCCAATGATCGAAAAAGGCGTCACAGATAATTATGTGTTGGTAAAAACAATCGAAAACTACTCTAATCCAATCCGCATTTATAAAAGAAAATAATACCCTCATAAACAAAAAATGTTTTTTGACGTTTTTGATTTTGCGTGTTACTTTCCTGTATGTTTCTTTTCACAACTTTTTTAGGGGGTTTGTTATGACAAACAGCAAGTACCTTTCTGAATTATTGATGTCTCCTTATGACAGGTTGATCACTGGGGTCATAATGCAGGGCGGGGGTTATTACAATGCCCACGCGCATATTGATCGCGCGGATACGTTGGATGATCGCTATTTGCGCCACATTAACACCACGCCGTTGGAGGCAAGTAATCGGCCGTTACCGGTAAAGCAAAATTTGGTCGGTGATTTGCACCGCGGTTGCGCGTACACAGAAGAAGATCTGCGTGAACGGATGTCGCAGGTTTTGGATCGATTAATCGCGTGGGGAACCACACGATTGGATACGTGTATCGACGCGACGAGCGGTATTGGTGAAAACGGTTTGCTGGCCATTCGCGTTGCCAACGAATTGCGAGAAAAATATGCGGATTCGCTTGTAATGCGAATCGCGCCTAATCCCATCTTTGGTTTAAAAGTAGGAACTATGCGTTGGGAGATTTTTGAAGAAGCGGCGCGAAATCACGCTCAATATCTTTCGGCATTGCCGGAGAAGGACGCTTACGATAGCGAGACAACACGAGACGGTAAACAAGGTTTTGATCGGCATATTTGGATGATGCTTGAACTCGCTTGCGAGATAGGAAAAGAAATCCATTTCCACGTGGATCAAGCGAACGATCCGTCGGAACATGGAACAGAAACGGTTTTGGATGGTCTGCACTGGTTTTTGCAGAATCACAAGTTTCCCGAACGGAAAGAGCCGTGGGTTTGGATGATTCATATGCTCTCGCCATCGGCCTACGATGAAAAACGGTTCAGCGACTTGGTGGAACGCTTGGTGCAATACAATGTCGGCGTGGTTGTTTGTCCCAGTGCTGTTCTCTCAAATCGACAGTTACGGCCGATTATGGCGCCAACGCACAACTCAATCACACGTATTCTGGAACTTTGTCATCGGCGCGTTCCGATGCGTATTGGAACGGATAATATTTGTGACGTGTTTGTTCCCCAAAGCGATGGGAATATGTTGACGGAATTGAAACTGGCTGGACTTGGTGTGCGATTTTCAATTACACATGTCTGGGCGAAATTGGCGATGAATGTGCCGTTGAATGAAGTTGATCGCGACGCGATTGGGCGCACTTTGTACGAAGATCGGAAGGCGTGGGCGAAATGTGACCCTGCGTGGCCCATTTAGCGTAACTCTAGAAAAATTGAAACACCGAGGTTATTCCTCGGTTTTTTTGTTTTTCTTCGCGAAGAAAAACAACCCCGAGCTTGCCCTGGGGTAAGATATATAAAGAGTGTCGGCTTCTCAAGAAGGTGAATTTGTTGTACATTAGGCGCAGTCCATGAGAGTCTTAAACTGTATAAAGAAAAACCGGGGGGTGCTTTTGGAAGCACTGATTATTTTGGTAGTGGCGATTTTGCCGCGACTTTATGGCATTGGGCTTTTTCTCACGGCGGATGAAAAAAATTGGGTTGGCCGTTCGGCAGAATTTATCAAAGCGTGGCGACATTTGCGCATCAATGACACGCTTCAAACAACGCATCCGGGTATCACGGTTTTGTGGGTTTCCGGATTAGCCGTTTACACCGCCCAGCAGGTTTATCATACGGTCTTCAATTTCAACGATATTTTGAAGTTTGCCGCGTTCGCGCAAGTGCCGATGGCGGTTATTAATTCCTTGCTTGTTGTGGCGATTTTTATTGTTTTACGGAAGCTTTTGCCCCGAAGTTTGGCGTTTGTCGCAGGGTTGGCGTTAGCGTTGGACCCGTATTTGATCGGGTTTAGTAAAATTGTGCATGTTGATGCTTTTCTCACAGGATTTTTAACGGTGGCGGTTCTTCTTTTAGTTTTATATGACAAAACAAAATCGCGAAAAGTTTATTTTTTGTCCGCAATTTTCGCATCGTTGGCGATTCTTACAAAATTACCGGCAATCGTTATTTTGCCTTTTGCCGGTGTTTTATTTGCTTTTCGAAGTGATTTGTTTAAAAAAGAAGTATTTTGGAAGCAAATTAAATTATATGTCGGTTGGTTAACGATTGTTCTGGTGTTGGTTGTTATTCTCTGGCCGTCGCTTTGGTGGGTTCCACATCCTTTTGATAATATCAGTCAGGTCGGGAAAGATATGAAAGTGGCAACCCTGCAACCGCACGATATGGATGAGCCGTATACGATGGAAGCATGGCATTATCCGGCCACGATATTAACGCGCTCCACAATTTCCGTGATGTTGGGCGTGGTGGTGCTTATTTCCATGTTGTGTTTTAAAAAAACACGAGAGAAGATATTTCAGATTGCGCACTGGCGTATTTTGTTTTTCCTTAGCTTGTTTGTTTTGATTTTTATGGTAGAAATGACAATTGGTGCCAAAAAAGGCGATCGGTATGTGTTGCCTGTTTTTCCGGCAATAACGATTTTGGGATGCATTGGTATATACGGAGCAGTTTCGGTGCTAAATCATAATAAATTATCAAAATATGCGCGAAGTGCGGTTGTCGCAGCATTGGTTTTAGTATCCGCCGGTGTGGCATTAATTAAATTAGGACCTTATGAATTGGCTTATTATAATCCATTGTTTCCGCCAAACATGAGCCAGGAATTAGGTTGGGGTGAAGGTTTTGATAAGGTCGCAAAATTCTTGGATGCGCAACCGGATAAAAACTATGTCGCCTCATGGTACCCCGAGGAGTTGGGTGCTTTAACAAAAAAGACCGTTTTGACGATTAGTGCTTATCAGGAAAATCGAATGGGTTACGTAGTTTTGTATCGCAATATGTTTGGTCGTAATCCGGATCATTGGGCAAATAATTTTATAGATGAATATTACAAAAAACGTACGCCAATTTTTACGGCACGTGTAAATGGTTTGGATTATGCTTGGGTTTACAGGAAACCGGTCGTGAATGCGATTGTCGGTGAAATTTTACCAGGGCAAGCAGTTGTGGTTGAAAAACAAATAATGGCGGAAAATTTATCGGCCGTGAGTGTCGCGGTGGCGACATATAGCGGAAAAGCAACGGCTGGCAGTATGACTTTGCACGTAAAAACCGATTTAGCGGGGCCGGATTTAAGAACTGTTACGGTTGAAGCAAAACAATTACAGGATGGGGGATTAACTAAATTTTCGTTTGAACCATTGTCGGGTATTATTGGTAAGCAGGCGTATTTTATTTTTACAACATCCGGAACTTATGAAGGCAACGCGCCCACACTTCGAGTCGCCAAGGATGAACCCAATTCATTTTATTCATTTATTAAGAGCGGTGTCGTAAATGAAAAAAATATGGAAATAAATACAAAACCCGGCTGGCTTGGTATTGATTGGTATTTTATGCGGAATGGTAAGGAGATTTCGCAATTAGAGGTAAAATAATGAACAAAAAAAGGATTTTGCTTAGTGTATTGCCGATACTGTTATTTACCGCGGTTGCTATTGTTTGGTTTTTTCCGGTAATAAGGAATTTTTCAACCTCTGTCGCGGGAATTGGCGGTGACCCCTACCAAACACTATGGCGGTTTAATCGTTTAGGAGAAACGGTAAGTCAAGGATCATTATTCGTTCCTGAAGAAAAATCGCTTCCGAATTTGGCGCCGCTTCCTTGGTTGCCGGTTTTTTATTTGTTTGGGGACGTGGTTGCGTACAACACGGCGTGGTTGGTGTCCGCCATTTTGGCGGGTTATCTTTGTTTTGTTTTAGCGCGACTTTGGGGAGCACAATTTTGGCCGGCACTTGTCGCCGGGTTATTGGTCGAGTTTGCGCCGTATCGCATTGCCCAGTCATTGGGCCATTTTGGGGCGATGCAGTTTTGGGTACTATTGGCCGTTTTGATTTGTTTAACGGCTTGGTATCGCAAAAATAATCTGTGGTTTTTTCTGCTTGGAATGCTTTTCTCAATTTGGACGGCATGGACCGATCATCAGTTGTTTATAGTTTTGATGATAATTATTGGCGTTGTAGCGTTAATTTATTGGCGAGAAACCATTCGTAACGTTAAAAAGACGCCACTTCTGGTGTTAATTGCAGTGGTGATGGTTTGTATTTCGGTTTTGCCTTTCGCGAGATCGATATTTACTGTTTCCGATAATAGCAACCACTTTAATTTGGGTGGTGTACAGCGCGATAGTTATTCCGCGACGTTGCGGTCAGTGCTTTTGCCCGCGCCTTTTTCATTAATTGGATCGCGGGTTTATAGTTTCAATTTGGCGACGGACAATGTGCAGGCGCTTGGTGTGGTTTTGCCTGTTGTGGTGTTGGTTCTTTTCATTGTGTCCAATAAAATGAAAAAAGATGTTGGGTTTGCAATTCTTATTTTGCTCGGATTGGTTCTTTCCTTTGGTGCGTCAGTGAGTATTCGTGGAATAAATATTCCTCTACCCGGAAAGTTGTTATTTGAATTGCCCATATTGTCCTCGATTCGTACAATTGGACGGTTTGTTGTTTTGCCGGTGATTTTTTTACCAATTTATTTGGCAATCAAATGGGTGGCGAAGAAAAATATATATTGGTTTGTTATTGCTTTATTTTGCTTGTTGGAAATTATTCCCATTGCCGGTTTTCCTGTTTTAGTAATTGAACATACTAAAGCTAAACAAGTTGCCGAAAATTTGGGTACCGGTTCCGTGTTGGCGATACCCGCTTATACCAATTACCAATACGGATCAGAACAATTATATTATTCTTTGGATTATCAAAAACCAGTAGTCGGCAATTCGGCGCTTTCGCGCATTATTGATCCAAAATCTTTGGAAGAATTTTTGGCGACGCCGGTAATTCGTGATTTGGTTTTATTGCGACTTTCGGATTTTGATTTGCCGACAATATTTGGACAGGCCAATAAAGACATTGTTAATCTGGCATTCGCTTCGCAGGAAATTGGTAATGTTTTGTTGGAGACTAATCCATTGGGTGGCATGGTTTCGTTGGAAGGAAATAAACAAACTACTTTGGATAGTGTAAAAATTGAACAAGTAAAAAAATATTTGCGTGACAGTCTTGGTTTAAAAGAGAGTATGGTTGGAACAAGCACGTTTGTTTATGGTTTGCCCGTTAGCGGTATCGGGACCGCACAGTATTTTGTAATGGAGGGAAAAGGGTGGCAGATAAAGAAAAAGCTTGCTGATCGTAGTGTCGTTGAGCTACAAAAAGTTTCGGAGTTTTTTGTTTATTCCACCGAAAACAATGTTTTGGATTTGAGTATGACGGTTCTTGATTCGGCCGGAAATAGTGATGTGATTATGCGAAGCGACCAAGGTGAACAAAGGGTATCATTTGGAACAAATGAGCGCATAAATATGGAGCTGGAAACGCAGGCAAACAAATTGGTTAAATATACTCTTATACTTGACAAAAACCCTATTTTGGTGGAAAATCCACGGATAAAATAATTTATGAAGATTCTCCTGATTAACTATGAGTATCCTCCGCTGGGTGGCGGTGGGGGCATTGAGGCGCAAGATTTGGCGGAGCAACTGGCCAAAACGCATGAGGTGACAGTGTTAACTACCGGTTTTCATAATCTGCCACACAAAGAGACACGAAATGGAGTAAAAATTTATCGCGTGCCGGTTTTTGGACGCACTGATTTGCCGACCGCTTCTACGGTTTCGCTTGTTTCTTTTTTCCCGTTCGCGCTTGTGTATGGTTTGTTTTTAGTACCACGAATTAAACCAAATGTCATTAACGCCCATTTTGCGATTCCATCTGGATTACCAGCCGCATTTTTGGCAAAAATATATCGGATTCCTTTTGTGTTAACACTAATTGGTGGAGACATCTATGATCCCAGCAAGGGCATTTCACCGCATCGTCATGCAATTTTGCGTTGGACGATTAGACGCATTATGCGTTGCGCGGATAAAATTACGGCCATTTCTCATGATACGAAAGAACGGGCGATTCGTTATTATCAGGCGCCGGAAGGCATTGAGGTGATTCCATTGGGGCTAGTTCCACCAAAGGATCTAGTTGCCGAAGCTAGTGTGAAGGAAGTGAGTGATAAAATAAACTTTGTTTCGATTGGTCGGTTGGTGGCAAGAAAGGGCTACTTTGACTTGTTTCGAGCTTTTGCTGAAATGGAGAAAAAGAACGCAGTTTTGCATATTATCGGCGATGGACCATTGTTGCCGGAACTACGAACGGAGATTAAAAACCTCGGTGTCGAAGAAAGAATCGTGATGCATGGTCGCGCGACCGAGGAAGGAAAATATAATATATTAAAAATGTCGGATATATATGTATCGGCATCGCACCACGAAGGTTTTGGGATTTGTTTTCTTGAGGCGATGTATACCGGGTTACCGATTATTACAACCAACATCGGAGGACAAACTGATTTTCTCGTTCCGGGACGAAACGCTATTCTTGTTAATGTCGGTGATATCAATAAGCTCACTAAGGCGATGGACCAGTTGGTAATGGATGCGGAGATGAGAAAAAATATCGGTGAGGTGAACAAAAAGGATGTTGAAAATTTTTTGATAGAAAACACAACGAAACGTTATGAAATTATTTTTCAAGAATTAAACGCTCACTAAAATGGCTCGGATTGCCCTTGAGGCGCGTTCATTGTCGACACTCGGTGGTGGCGTGCGTACTTACACAAAAGAAGTAATTAGTAGGATTTTGAAGGCTGAATCAAGTGATGAATATATTATTTATCACGATAGCAAAAAGAATCTCAGCAGTTTTCCCGGTGCGGAAGAAAAAGTTGTTTCGGTAGGGCACCCATTGTTTCGCATCGGTTGGGACTATTTTTTACTGCCACAGGCGTTGAAACGGGACAAGATTGATTTCATTCATTATTTTAAACCGGCGACTACGCCATTTAAAAAACCCGTCGCGATTGCGACAATGTACGATGTTATTCCTTTGCTTTATCCGGAAACGCAAACGGCAATTCAGTTGGCTTATTGGCGCAAACAGTTACCGCTTACGGCGAAAACCTGCGCGCATTTGATAACGATATCGGAATGTTCAAAACGCGACATTGTGAGACTGTTGCAGGTTGATCCGGCCAAGATAACAGTGACGCCACTCGGGGTTGATTCCAAGTTTAAACCGGTGTCGGAGATCGAAAAAATAGCGATGCGCGAAAAATATCGCTTGCCTGAAAAATATATATTGTATCTTGGTACAATAGAACCGCGAAAAAATGTCGCGCGATTAATTCGAGCGTTTAATAAAGTGGCCGGTAATATTCCACACAGTTTAGTGTTGGCTGGAAAATGGGGCTGGAGTTATGAGGATGTAAAAGAGGAAATTGCCAAATCGCCATTTAAAGACAGAATCATTAGTTTGTCATATGTCGAGTCGGAGTATTTGCCGTCACTTTGTAGCGCCGCCAGTATATTTGTTTTTCCAAGCTTATATGAAGGTTATGGCTTGCCGCCACTGGAGGCAATGGCATGCGGAACGCCGGTAATTACATCAAATGTTTCCAGTTTACCGGAAGTGGTAGGTGACGCCGCGTTGACTGTTGATCCTTTGGACGAAGATGCTTTAAGTAAAGCAATTGAACGATTGGCTTTGGATACTGCGTTACAAAACGAATTAAGTGAAAAAGGATTAGCAAGAGCAAAACAATTTAATTGGGACAAGACAGCAGAAATGACGTTGGGTGTATACAAGAAAGTATTTCAATTATGAAAATCGCTTTCCTTTCCTCGCGTTTTCCGCCTGATTTTATTGGTGGTGGGGAATGGTCGACAAAATATATTGCAGAAGGCCTGGTCGCACTTGGTCACGACGTGACTGTTATTTGTGGTGCGGAAGAAAATAAAGAGGAAATAATTAATGGCTTAAAAGTTAAACGCGTCAAAGCGTTGTTTGGTCTTTGGGACAAACCGCTTTTGGAAAAACGAAAAAGTAAAAAACTGGCGTTGGTTCTAAAGAAAGAGCTTGATGAAAAATTCGACATAGTTCACGCGCATGATTTTCGCACCGCGCAAGCTTTAGCATTATTGAATTTGCCAAACGCGGTTGTAACAATTCGTGATTTCGCGCCAATCTGTGGGACAACTAATAATATGTTGTTTGACGGTCAATCTTGTAATGGTTGTACGTTGGCAAGTGTTTGTTTTAAGTGTCATCGTGTGCGCGAAGCGTCGTTTGCGCGGAAGCCGTTTAGAATTTGGCAATACAAATTCAATTTGGCTTTTCGCAATGAAACATATCAAAATATTAAGAATCAAATTTATATCAGTGAGGCATTGCGTTCGCGCGTCGTATCACGACTGGAATTGCCAAAAAATACGGCGGTCATTTCGAATCCAGTTAGTCCGGATTGGTTGCAACCGATCATGTCGCAATTCCCTCCTTTGTTAAATGGCGCGGCGGGTTCCCCGAAAACATCCAGTGAATGTTTGAGAGGGTGCCAGCGCCGGCACATCAGTGCCGTGCTGGGCGGGGGTGGATTCCGAAATAAAATTGTTTACGCTGGCACGGTTGATGACTACAAGGGAGTAAAAATTTTAATCGATGCGTTCGCAAAGTTTCAGAAAATAGAAAAAGATGTTGAGTTGATAATTATTGGTAAGGGCAAAATCGCAGAATATCAAAAATACATCGCGCAAAATTGTATCGATATATCGATACAATTTGTCGGTAAAAAAACACAAGAAGAAGTGAGAGAATATTTTGACGAGGCGTTGGTAATTGTACAGCCGAGTATTTGGGAAGAGCCGTTTGGCAGAACGATTATCGAAGCCTACGCGCGCGGTCGCGCCGTTGTGGCGTCTAATGTTGGCGGAATTAAAGAAACGTTCAAAGAAGGCACCGGTTATTTGGTAAAACCCGGGAGTGTTGATGAATTGCATTTAGCTCTTAAAAAGATTGTGGAAAACAAAGAAGAAACCCAAAAAATGGGCGAAATCGGCAGAGCATATGTAGAACAAAATTTTACCGCGCAAATTGTTGCGCAGAAATATTTGGATTATTATAATCATGCGACCAAATAGTTAATTATAGAGAAAGATATTTATTCTTAAAACAAATTTATGACTGAGGATTTTGCGTCAAAATATCCGAAAGGGTTCACATGGTAATAAACAATATGCCTGGTCCGGAGGCCACATGGAATACATGGAGTCTTTTGTGGAAACCGCTAAACGGGAAGTTAAGGAAGAAACAGGTATGGAAATTGATAATATTAGATTCCTGCGTTTGTTAAATCTTAAAACCTACGCCCCAAAACATTATGTTGATCTTGGGTTTATTGCAGACTGGAAAAGTGGTGAACCGAAAGTAATGGAACCTGACCGCTGTGAGGGTTGGGGTTGGTATGAGATTGATAATTTACCGCAACCGGTCTTTGATACTATCCCAAGTTTCTTAGAAGCATACAGGACTGGCCGTAATTTCTGGGACGCTTAAAACCATCTTTACGGTTATCGATCCGCTTTTTCGAGCATAAAGAATCTAGAGAGGACTAATTTGTTTTCGCGGGCCACGGTGGCGATTATTTCATCGCCGTTTTGAATTACTTCGGCTGTGCCATCGCCACGATTGGTGCTGATTAGATTATATATTATGTGGCCATTTCTTTGATCTATATCGGCCATTTTCAAAATATCTTTTTCAAAGAAGAGGATTTGGTGTGAACCGGCGTACCACGTTGGTTTGCGAATCGCGGAGGAAAGGCGGGCAATGAGTTCTGGAGAAAAATGGTTGAGTGGAGAGCGTTTTTCGTGTAGGTTCATTACCCAAAGGTCGAATTCCGATTCTTGCCAGGCGATTTTGTCTCCCTCTGGTGACCAGCTGACCGATTCTGCGTGCGTGGTAACGTTGTGCCACACTCGCTCGCTGTTATCCCAAACAATTAAACTTTGTGTTGGTTGAACAAGAATGGCAATATCTCCCGTTGGCGAGTAGATAAGATTGCTGATTGAGTTTTTGCTGAGTGTGGGAGTTTCAATTTGGTCTTGCTCGTTGCCACTGGAAGAGTAGGTGCGGATCGTGTATTTTTCGGCGTTATTTTCCAGGATCGCAAACCCGTTGGCCGTAAAACTAATTGCTTCCGCGTCTTGTGAAATTGTTTCGGTGCCCGAACTTTTAAGGGAAGTAATGATTGCTTTCTTGTTTTTTAAAATAATTAATTTTTCTTCGGTGAGTGTCGCGATCCAGCCGACCAATTTTGATTCATCATCCGTTAGCGGGGTTGCGGTGCCGGTACTGATTTCAATAAGATAATGACGGCTGGATTTTCCGGTGGTTAGCGTGAGAGCAATAAAATCCTCGTTCGGTGACCATAAAATGTTGGCCGATTCTTTTTTATTGATAGAAAGTTTAACAATTGTTCCCGTATCAGAGTATTTATTAATCGGAACAATCCTTAATTGATACCCGTTCTTAATTTGTTCAAAGATACCCAGCAGTTGCCTTTTGGGGGAAATATTAAAATTAACTACGTTTGAGCGCATTACATCTTCTTCAATGTTGAATGGAACAAGTCGTACATCGCGCGCGTCGGTAATCATTGTGCCAATGATGGGCAGGTTTTTCACCCAAGATCGATAACCATCTTTTTCCAATTTAATGTTGTAGTTTCCCGGCAGTAGATTTTGAATCGAGGTTGGTGTTTTATTGGAAAGTTTTTTGTCATTGATTGTTATTGTCGCGCTATTGGGAATTGTGCGAATTAAAAATGTACCAACCGAAACCGAGTTGGGAGAGATGGGCGTGAATCGGTGACCCATAGAATAGCTGATTAGAAAGGGCGCAACCAAAAGAAAAACCAGCCAAGCAAGGATGTTGACAATGAGGCGAATGCGAGGCGTCATAGGATAATTAGTGAAATGATAGTTGAAATTGTTCTTTATTACCAGGGCTTTTTTGGGTAAAAATTATTCATAAAATCCCAATGACCAAATCTCAAATCCCAACAAAACTCTAAAACCTTAAATGACCAAAACTTTAGTTTTTGGGATTTAGGTAATTATGATTTTGTTGGACATTGGGGTTTGGTCATTGGGATTTAAAAATATTGTAAATTTTGATTGAAATTATAGTGCTTCAGTGCTACATTGAGCCAACTAACAACTACTCTATAAATGTTTAACCATCGCATCGGCATCGATCTGGGAACCGCAAATACGCTGGTCTATTTGCCAAAGCGGGGCGTGGTTCTCTCTGAACCTACAGTGGTGGCTGTTTCAGTTGAAGATAACAGAATTTTAGCTGTTGGAAATGAAGCAAAGGAAATGTTGGGAAGAACTCCGGAAAGCGTCATAACGTCGCGTCCTTTGCGTGACGGAGTAATTGCTGATTTTCGTGTTACAGAAGCCATGTTACGCTATTTTATCGAGCGCGCGCTGGGGCGTGGAATTAGTTTTTTTCGACCGGATGTGATGATTGCCGTGCCTGCCGGTATTACCAGCACGGAAAGACGTGCTGTGACAGAGGCGGCCTTGTCGGCGGGCGCGAAAAACGCTTATTTGGTTAAAGAACCGTTGGCGGCGGCAATCGGCGCGGGTATTCCGATTGGTGAGTCTTCAGGGAATATGGTGATCGATATCGGTGGTGGTACGTCGGAAGTGGCGGTGATTTCGCTTGGTGGAATCGTGGCATCGCATTCCGCGCGGGTTGGCGGTAATAAAATTGATGCGGCCATTGCCGAATACATTCGTAAACGTCACGGATTGTCTATTGGCGAAAGAACGGCGGAAGACGTGAAAATTGCCATTGGTAGCGCGCTCCCGGTAGAAGAGCAAAAAGAATATGTCATACGTGGTCGTGATGTTAGTAGTGGGTTGCCAAAAGAGATATCTATTTCTTCATATGAAGTAACGGAAGCAATTCAGGATGAGTTGGAGAATATTACGCAAGCAATAAAACTTGTTTTGCAAGATACGCCACCGGAACTTTCAGCGGATGTTATCGATAAGGGGATTGTTTTATCGGGTGGTGGTTCGTTATTGCGCAATATGGATAAGCTTGTCGCCAAGGTTACAAGTGTGCCGTGTTCAATCGCTGAAAATCCTTTGCAGTGTGTGATTAAGGGTGTTGGCGTGGCGGTGGAAAATTTGGAAGTGTACAAAAAAAGCTTACTGGCCGCACGCTAAAGCCATGCACATCGGAATTGACGGGTCACGCTGTAGTTCGAAAAAATCTACCGGCGTTGAACGCTATAGTTTGCTGGTATTGTTGCCTTTAATAAAAGAACTTAAAAAACGAGGGCATCAAGTTACGATTTATGCGCGTGAAAATTCTGATGTATTTAACGGTGCAAACGTTAAAGTTTTTCAGCTTCGTTATTTTTGGACACATTTATTTTTGGGTATAAAATCGCAATTCGATAAAGTTGATTGTTTGTTTGTTCCGTCGCATGTTTTGCCCATTATTCGTCCAAAACGAAACGTGCTGTTTGTACACGATGTTTGCTTTGAAGAATTTCCCGAAGCATATTCATTTTTTGATCGTATTTATTTGAGGTTTACCACGGCGAATGCCGTGCGCTCGGCAAATATCATTACGCACTCCACGTCCACTAAAGAAAAAATTGCAAACTTTTATGGCGCAAAAAAAGTTACTGTTATTAAGCCTGCGGCTATATCGGTGGTGAAGCGGGAGACATCAATTGCGTGGCCTAAGCCGTACTTACTATTTGTGGGGCGCATTGAGACAAAAAAGAATGTCAAACTATTGTTGGAAGCATTTGATCATCTTCTTTCCAGAAAACCGGAAATCAAACATAATCTGGTTTTGTTGGGCAAGGATGGTTTTGGATCCGCCGAAATCAAGGATTTTGCCGAAAAACTGCGTCACAAGAATAGAATTATTTTTAATGGATACGCATCAGATGGTTTGCGAGATCAGGCGTTGAGAGAAGCAAGCGGTTTGGTTTTGCCAAGTCTTTGCGAAGGAAGTAGTTTGGTCTTATTGGAAGCGCGGATGGCGCGAGTGCCTTTTGCCTCTTCCGCGTGTGTACCTTGTGTTGAAGCGGGTGGTGATACCGGGATTTATGTCCAAAAACCGACAACTGCGAATTGGATTACGGCACTTGAGAATTTGATTTTTAAACCGGTAACACCGGCGCCCGCTTCCTATCGGACATGGGAAGACGTGGCGCGTGAAATCGCGGAAGTGATTACTTCATAATAACTCTCTCATAAAAATATTATGAATGTCGCACTGGTACATGAGTCGTTGACACGGTTGGGCGGGGCAGAACGGGTATTGGCTGAAATGCATCGTCTTTATCCTGAAGCGCCAATTTACGCGTTACTGCATGAGAGTGCGGTTACGAAGGCCTTATTTCCGGGTGCCAATTTGCATTTTTCTTTTTTACGTCGATTTCCGGAATTTCTAAGAAAACGTGAAAGGTTATTTTTACCACTTTTGCCGGTTGTTCCCGAGACGTTTGATTTGAGTCGGTATGATGTGGTGATTAGTAGCGCTTCGGCGTTCGCAAAGGGTGTTGTAACACGTCCGGGAACAATGCACATTTGTTATTGTCATTCGCCGACGCGCTATTTGTGGGATTGGTACCCACACGTTCTTGAGGAGTTTGGCGGTGGAACGATTAAATACGGAATTCTCTCTATTTTATTGCATTATCTGCGTTTGTGGGATGCTGCGGCATCGCGTCGTGTTGATTTTTTTATTGCCAATTCAAAAACAACGGCTGGTCGGATTAAAAAATATTATGGAAGAGATTCGGACGTAATTTATCCACCTGTTAACGTAAAAAGATTTAAACCAACGAAAGAGAACAAGGGGTATTTTTTAATTGTGTCTCGGTTGTCTCCCTACAAAAGGATAGACGTAGCAATTCACGCTTTTAATAAATTAGAGTTGTCGCTTGTTATTATTGGCGAGGGGCGCGATCGGGAACGATTGCAGAGTATTGCCGGTGCGACAATTAAATTCAAAGGGTTTGTGAGCGACGAAAAATTGCCGGATTATTATGCCGGTGCCAGGGCGATAATTTTCCCGGGTGAAGATGATTTTGGTATTGTACCGGTGGAAGCAATGGCAAGTGGTAAACCGGTGATTGCGCTTCGACGCGGTGGGGCGATGGAAACGATCGTTGAGGGTATAACGGGTGAATTTTTTGACGAACCACACGAAGCACTCTTGGCGGAGGCAGTACGTGGCTTTATGGAAAAAGAAAGCTCGTATGATTATTTAAAAATCAGGGAAAGAGCGGAACTATATTCGGAGGAAAAGTTTAAAGAGAAGCTTCAAAAATATGTGGAAGAAAAGTGGAACGAATGGCAAAATAGATAAGAATTTTCAATTATCAATGACCAATTTTCAATCAATTATTAAATGGCTTAATTATCAAATAACGACGCCCCCATTGATAATTTAAGAATTGATCATTAATTGATAATTGGTCATTGATAATTGAAAATTAGTTACAATGTTTTTATGGCACAGACAAGAGTGGTCCCCTTGTGAAATGTTGATATTTATTGCAATATAAAGCATCAATATATGACCGCACTATTTGACCGTTTTATGGGCCGTGATTCGGCAAAACTTGAGAAAATCAAAAAAATTGCCGATCAGGTTCTTGTTTTAGAACCAGAAATGAGGAAGCTTTCGGATACCGGTTTGCCGGAAAAATTGAACGAACTTAAGTCTGCCGCAAAGGAAAAGACGGTAGACGAGTTATTGCCGGAAACTTTCGCGTTGGTACGCGAAACGGCGCGACGTGTGCTTGGCGAACATCCATTTCCTGTGCAAGTAATGGGTGGCATTATTTTGCACCAAGGAAATATTTCGGAAATGAAAACAGGTGAGGGAAAAACTCTGGTTTCAACAATGCCGATAGTTTTGAATGCTTTGTATGGCAAGGGCGTGCACTTGGTAACCGCCAATGAATATCTGGCAAAACGTGACGCGGATTGGATGGGAAAAATTTATCAGGCATTGGGTTTATCGGTTGGCGTAACGGCGCATGGTCAAACGTCTGCCGAAAAACGCGCCGCTTACGCTTCTGATATAACTTATGGAACAAACAACGAATTCGGTTTTGATTATCTGCGAGATAATATGGCCTATCGCGTCGAAGAAAAAGTGCAACGCGAGTTACAATACGCGATCGTTGATGAGGTAGACTCGATTTTGATTGATGAGGCACGTACGCCATTAATTATTTCGGCGCCGGATGAAGAGTCTAGTAAACAGTACGCAGAATTTGCGCGTATCGCACCGCAATTGGAAAAAGAAAAACATTACGAAGTGGATGAGAAAGAGCGGGCGGTTACATTGACTGATGAAGGTATTTCCCGTGTGGAAAAAATATTAGGGGTTGAAAACATATACGGTTCCGGTGAAGTAAAAGTTGTGCACCACTTGGAGCAAGCCTTACGGGCCATGGCGTTATATAAGCGCGATGTGGATTATGTCGTCAAAGAAGGTGAAGTGATGATTGTGGATTCTTTTACCGGTCGATTAATGCCGGGACGTCGTTATTCCGAAGGGCTTCATCAAGCCATTGAAGCAAAAGAAGGCGTGAAGGTGCAACAAGAAAGTCGCACAATGGCGACGATTACGTTTCAAAATTATTTTCGTTTATACAAAAAGTTGGCTGGTATGACCGGTACGGCAAAAACTTCCGAAGAAGAGTTTCAAAAAGTTTATAACTTGGATGTTTTGGTTGTGCCAACCAATAAGAATTTAATTAGAAATGATCAGGCGGATAGGATTTATCGAACAGAATTGGGAAAGTTTAGGAACGTTGTAAAAGAAATCAAGGAACGTAATAAGGCCGGTCAGCCCGTGTTGGTTGGTACGGTTGCCATTGAAAAATCGGAGTTATTGAGCAATATGCTTATTCGCGAAGGAGTGAAGCATGAAGTACTGAATGCAAAAAACCATGCGCGTGAAGCGGAAATTGTGGCGAATGCCGGACAAAAAGATTCCGTGACGATTTCCACGAACATGGCCGGTCGCGGAACGGATATAAAACTTGGCGAGGGTGTGCGTGAAGTTGGTGGGTTGCACATTATCGGAACCGAACGACATGAGGCCCGTCGCATCGATAATCAGTTGCGTGGCCGTGCCGGACGTCAGGGTGACCCCGGTAGTTCGCAGTTCTTTATTTCGGCCGAAGATGATGTGATGCGTATTTTTGGCGCGGACAGAATGAAGAATTTGTTGACGCGGTTTAATATTCCGGAAGACGAACCGATTGAAAGTCGCCTTGTATCGAAAGCGGTAGAGAGCGCGCAAGCACGGGTGGAAGGTTTCTACTTTGATTCCAGAAAACATGTTTTGGATTACGACGATGTGATGAATAAACAACGTGAAGCATTTTATCGTCTGCGCAATAATGTTTTGGAAACACAAGGCGATAATTCGAAATTGCGTGGCATTGTTACCGATCTACTGTCACAAACGCTTGATGAAGTAACCAACACAGCGCTGATTGCGCCGGCGCCGGTAGAAAGTGAAACAGAGCACAATGTTGAAGCAGAGGTTAAAAAAGCGATTGAAAGATTGATTAATCTTACGGACACCGAATGGCAGACAATTAAAGAAACAATTCCGGTTGATGCCACGAGTGGTATTTCCGATAAAACAAAGGAAGTACTACATGGTTTTGTAGAACGTCACTATGATTCACAGGAAGAGCGAACGAATAAAGATCCAATGTTCTACGATGTGATTCGCAGCATCGTTTTGCGGGCTTTGGATTTTCTTTGGACGGATCATTTGGATACGATGGAATATTTGCGCACGGGGATCGGTTTGCGTGGTTATGGACAGCGGGACCCGTTGGTTGAATATCGTCGCGAGGGTCATCAGTTATTCCAAAATCTCATGGCGACATTTCGACAGGAAGCGGCCGCGGCAATTTTCCATTTGGATATCCATCCGCAAGCGGCGCCGCGTGTAGAGGAAATGCAGCCGAAAAATATCACAATGGTACATCCTGACGCGGTTAAACCAAACGAAGCGCTTGTTCCTGCCGGTTCAGTTTCTACAAATAACGCTACCGAGCAGTTACCAGCTAAAAAGAAACCGACAATCGGTCGCAACGACCCCTGTTTTTGCGGATCAGGCAAAAAATATAAGAAGTGCCACGGGAAATAATTTTGCCTATGCAAAATTATTAAATCCCAATATCCAAACCCCAAATCCCAACAAAATCCCAATTATTTAAATCTCAAACCCCATGTTTGGTCATTTGTGGAATTAGGGTTTTGTTGGACATTGCCTGCCGGCCATAGCTTTAGCGACGGCTGGGTCATTAGGTTTTGGGATTTTTGTATTGGTTATTGATAATAAAATTGGTGTATAATGGCTGTATGGTTGAAATAGCTAATCACATTCATGATTTAAAACGGGGGGTTGATTTTATCGGTGTTGGCGTGGTTTTTATTTGTCATGATGGGCACGGTCGGGTTTTGTTGCACAAACGCAGTAATAAATGTCGTGATGAACATGGACGCTGGAACAACGGGGGTGGGGCGGTAGAATTTGGAGAAGACCTGGACACGGCGGTTCGTCGTGAGGTAATGGAAGAATATGGAGTTGAGCCGATTGAATTGAAATATCTCGAGCATAAGAATGTCATTAGACAAAATGGCGACCATCAAACGCATTGGGTGGCAATGCGTTATTCAGTGTTAGTAGATCCTGAAAAAGTGATTAATGGTGACCCCGAAAAGATTGATGAATTTGGTTGGTTTACGCTTGATAATTTACCGACGCCCCTACATGGGGTTTTGGCAAATGAACTCGAATTGGTAAAAAAGGTTTTGGGGGTGTAATAATAAAGGTATGATGTAAAAGATAATTTTCACTAACCAAACAAGTGATGATTATTTTTAATGAATGAAGAACAGATATGAATAAAATCGCATTACAAAAAAGTGATCCCGAAGTTTACGCGGCAGTAGAGGGAGAGATGCAAAGACAGCGCGAAGGCGTTGAATTAATTGCGTCTGAAAATTATGTTTCTCCGGCGGTGTTGGAGGCGCTTGGTAGTCATCTTACAAATAAGTATGCGGAAGGATTCCCTGGAAAACGCTATTATGGTGGTCAGGAGTTTACGGATGCGGTCGAGACCCTGGCGATTGAAAGGGCGAAAAAAATCTTCCGTTGTGATCACGCTAATGTGCAACCGCTTTCCGGTGCGCCGGCAAATATTGCCGTCTATTTTTCTTGGTTAGAGCCGGGTGATGCAATTATGGGAATGGATCTCTCGCATGGTGGTCATTTAACGCACGGTAGCCCAGTTACATACATGTCGAAGCTTTTTAACTTTGTGCGTTATAAGATGGGTGATCCTGAAACCGGTGCGATTGATTACGACGATATGTTAAAAGTGGCGAAACAGGAAAAAGTGAAAATTATTCTCGCCGGCTTTTCAGCCTATCCGCGGGAACTCGATTACGCTAAAATTCGTGCGATTGCGGACGAAGTGGGCGCAATTGCGATGGCGGACGTGGCGCATGTGGCCGGTTTGATTGCGGCCGGTGAGTTAAAGAATCCGTTTGATTTTGGCTTTAATGTTGTTACAACAACAACCCACAAAACCTTGCGTGGTCCGCGTGGGGGAATGATTATGTCGCGTGGAAAAGTATCGAACCCATTGAAAGCTGTCGAAAAAACAGTGGAGAATTTGCCCACACTAATCGATCGCAGTGTTTTCCCGGGGTTTCAGGGTGGTCCACACATGAATAATATCGCCGCGATTGCGGTGGCTTTGGGTGAAGCGATGCAACCGGAATATAAAGTTTATGCCAAGCAGGTGATTGCTAATGCCAAAACGATGGCGGCGAGGCTAATGGCTAATGGTTGCAAACTGGTTACCAATGGTACCGATAATCACATGATGGTAGTGGATTGTGTAAAGTCGTTTGGTTTGAATGGCAAAGAAGCCCAACATATTTTGGATGAAGTGGGGATCAGTGCCAGTAAAAGCACGGTGCCGGACGATACATTACCGCCATATTCACCGAGCGGGTTGCGTTTGGGTACGCCGGCCGTAACAACGCGTGGTATGAAGGCGCCGGAAATTGAAAAACTCACCGATTTTATGCTACAAGCGATTCGCGAACATGAAGATACGGCAAAAATGGCACAACTAAAAAATGAAGTGCGTGAGTTTTGTTTGTCGTTTCCGTTGCCGGGGATGTAACGCAAGGTCGGACTTTGCGAAAAGGTCCGACCTTGATTGGTCGGCAAGAAGGATGCGACCAATGAGGGTCGGACCCCGCGAGGAGTCCGACCCTGCTTACGGTTAAATATGTTGTTTAATTGTAATAATTCTGCTATAATATTTTACTATGAATCCACAAATTCTCGACGGTCGAAAATTAGCTTCAAAAATCGATGAGCAATTAGCGCGTCGTATTGCCGTGCTTAAGACGGCCGGAACTACTCCCGGGCTGGCGATTTTGCTAAAAGAAGGAGATAAAGAGAGCGCAATTTTTGTTCGTCAAAAGGAAAAGAAATGTGAATTGCTGGGTATTGAGGTTGTTATTGAAACATTGCCCAAAGAAGGTTTTTTGGAGAATGCCACGAAGATTGTTGCAAGATGGAACGCAAATCCAAAACTGCATGGTATTGTGATTCAGGTCCCGCGGGGTGATGCGAGTGAAATGCGCGAAGTGACAAAGATGGTGGATCCAAAAAAAGACGTGGATTGTTTGCATCCGGAAAATATTGGTTTGCTGTCTTTTAGTAAGCCAAGATTTTTACCCCCAACACCGGCCGGTATTCATCAGTTGTTAATCAAAAATAAAATAAATTTTGACGGTAAACACGTTGTAATAATCGGTCGCGGAAATTTAGTGGGGAAGCCGTTGGCATTATTGCTTTTGCAAAAGAAAAAAGACGCTAATGCGACCGTGACCGTTTGTCATCGTCACACAAAAGATTTAGCTCATCACACAAAACAAGCCGATATTTTAGTTGTGGCGATCGGACAAAAAGAATTTATCGGCAGGGAATACATTAATAAAGGATGTGTGTTGGTTGATGTTGGAATTCACAAGGTTGGTGATAGTTGGTTCGGTGATGTAAAACATTCGGAAGTTGACAGATTAGTTTCCGCGGTAACACCTGTGCCGGGTGGCGTTGGTCCGATGACGGTGACGATGCTGTTGTCGAATGTAATTTTATCAGCAGAGAATTATTTAGTTTAGTTTTCCATAAAAAGTTTTTGTGGGTCGCTGATTTGTATATAGTATTTGGTATATAGTATATGGATTTAGTGGGCAATAATTTCGCTAGAATTTTTACGAATAGAAGTAGTTAAACATAAAAAAACACCGAGCAAGGGTTACTTGCTCGGTTGTTGGGGTTTCTGAAAGAACGTTTTTTGCGACTCTACTTAGCCGCGAACTTCTCGAACGTCTCCGACTCGGGGTCGAAGACCAGCGGATCTCCGTCCCACGCGGTCAGGAGAATTTTGCCGTCGGCCTGTTTTTCGGCGCCCCGCACCATCGTGCCTTTGATCGGGCACTCGACGAAACGCCAGGCGTTTTCATCGTCGGGGACGAGTAGTCCGCCGAAGATTGATGCGCTGGAGTGAGCCACTCGAATGAATTGGTCCTCTACGCCGGAGATGTAGGCAGGCCCCTCTGAAACGACGCGTATAACGACGCGATCGCCAAACGGACGCTCGGTGTCGGGGGACCACTCCAAAATCTGGTGGGAGGACACGATAAAGGTTTTTCCTCCTACTTCGAAGATGTTGGAAATGTTCGGTCCGACTGGAAACATCCGATATTTTCCTCCGGACGGCGCAACGAACACATCATGGCGCATTCCGCCGTGATTATGTCCTTCGCCGTTTGCGCTGAAACGGCCGTAGCATGACACAACGGCGAATGTGCCGGCGGATGTCGTGTACTCTTCACGCCGATTTTGTGACGGATGATATTGGATCACCTTCCCCTCATTTGTCATCTTCGCCTCTTCGTAGGCGATTCCGACTTCAGTGGAGAAGTCTTCAATTTCCATTTTGGCCTCGTCGGCATCACTTATTTTTCGCCAAGAGTCGGCGAGCGACACTTGGCTAGCCCCGAACTCAAGTTGGATGGCCGGTGGGTTCTCTTGCTCGTATTTCCGCGCAGCCTCCGCGAGCGCCGTGTAATCGATCATGGGCGCGTTCGGCGCGACCGCGACTTCCGCCACTTTCTTCGGCGGGACAACTTTGTCCATCTCGGCGATCTGCCATTTGAGCATCATGATCCCGGCGACCGACAGGGCGCCGACAGCCACGAGAAAGTTGAGAAACAAAACCGTGGCCACCAAATTCACCGACCGTTGCGAGTGCATGTAGCACCTCCATTGGGACAGAAACACGAAACAGAAACAACGCAAATTGTGAAAAAACAAGATAGTATTATACACCCGCTGGTTGAATTTGTCAAGCCTGCCTAGTGTAACCGCTTTTATGATTATTTTACGGGGTAGGCACAATTTACATTATCCTATATAATTTTTTTGTGACGACTAAGAACAAATCACTGCTCGGGGTATTGGGGATTGTTTTGCTGACAGTTTTGGCAGTTTTGATCATTATTCCCAATGGTCGTATTCCGGTTGTTAACAAGATTTTTAATAAGAGTTTTCGGCTTGGTTTAGATTTACAGGGTGGAACCCAGCTTGTTTATCATGCCGATTTGGCATCAATAAAATCCGACAATAAAACTGAATCATTGCAAGGTGTGCGTGATGTTATCGAACGCAGGGTAAATGCCTTTGGTGTTTCCGAACCGCGCGTGCAAATTACCGGTGGTATTTCGGAAGCACGCATTGTGGTGGAATTGGCGGGTATTAAAAATCCGGATGACGCGATAAAGCTTATCGGCGAAACACCAATTTTAGATTTTCGCGAAGAAGGACAAATTAATGCCGAGAATATTAAAACAGAAAATGGGGCGTTGCCGATTGTTTGGAAGCCGACGGAATTAACGGGTCGTAATTTAACCAATGCGGCGGTGGAATATAATCAAAATTCAAACGCGCCGGAAATTTCTTTGCAATTCGACAGTCAAGGTGCAAAACTATTTGAAGATATTACGGGACGCAATGTTGGTAAGAGGGTGGGAATTTTCCTGGACGGTTCGGTGTTAACCGCGCCGACGGTTCAAACAAAAATTTCCGATGGTCGCGCCGTTATCACCGGCGCCTACAAGGTCGATGAAGCGAAACAACTGGCCACTCGTTTAAACGCGGGTGCTTTGCCTGTCGCTATCACGCTGATCAATCGCACTTCCGTTGGTCCAACGTTGGGGCGTGATTCACTTGGTCGCAGTATGGTGGCCGGTGTGATTGGACTTTTGACGATGATTATTTATATGCTTGTTTTGTATCGCTACCCGGGTCTTCTTGCCGCCTATGCATTGGTGCTATACGCATTACTCAATCTTGCAGTCTACAAAATTTTGGGCGTTACCATGACCTTGGCCGGTATTGCAGGCTTTATTCTGTCGATTGGGATGGCTGTGGACGCGAATGTCTTGATTTTTGAACGACTCAAAGAAGAACTGCGCAATGGTCGGCAACTTATTCCCGGTGTGACCGGGGCGTTTACGGAGGCTTGGGCTTCGATCCGCGATTCGAACGTATCGAGTCTAATTACCTGCGCGCTTTTGTATATGCTTGGCTCCAGTATTGTTAAAGGTTTCGCGTTAACGCTGGCGATTGGTATTCTTATCAGTATGTTTTCCGCAATTTCCGTTACTCGGACACTTCTGATGGCGTCGTCAAACATGAAACTTTTTCACAATAAGAAAATTTATACCGACGGGTTAACCACGGAGGTTAAGAAGTAATGCTGCTTAAGTTTCTAAGTATTTCAAAAACAGCGCGTTATTGGTTTAGTTTTTCCAGTGTTTTGATTGTGTTGAGTTTTGTTGCGATGGGTGTTTGGGGGTTGCGTCCCGGGATCGATTTTGTCGGTGGCAGTATTATGGAAGTGCGTGGGCAAAACGCGACGGTTGTCTCTATTAGAACGGCCCTTGAGAAAAATAACCAAAAAAGCATTGAAGTGCAGTCCACCGGCAACAATAGCGTTCAGGTGAGGATGCAACAATTGGATAACGATCAGCACACGAAACTTTTGGCGGATTTGTTGAAGGAATTTCCCGGGTTAGAAGAACTGCGTTTTGACAGTGTTGGCCCAATCTTTAGCAAGGACTTGGTTTTCAAATCTATTTTGGCAATCGTGTTGTCTTCGTTTGGAATTCTTATTTATCTGGCGTTCGTATTTAATAAATCCAGCGCGATTGTTTCTTCGTGGGCATTTGGTATTTTCGCTGTAGTTGCCCTTATTCATGATGTAGTGATTATTGCCGGTTTCTTCGCGGTTTATGCGCACTATTTCAGTGCCTCGGCGGACTCATTGTTTGTTTCCGCTATTTTGACGGTGATCGGCTTTTCGGTGCACGACACCATTGTTATTTATAATCGGGTGAAATCCAATTTAAGGATATTGCGGTTGCCGTTTGGCGAATTAGTTGATTTGAGTGTATTGGAAACATTTACGCGTTCCGTAAATACATCGGTAACAACGTTATTGGTTTTGCTTTCCTTGTTGTTCTTCGGTGGTAGCACTATTCGACCATTTGTCGCGACACTCTGTTTTGGTATTATTTTGGGTTCCTATTCCTCGGTCTTCGTAGCCGCACCACTTTTGGTTTGGTGGCAGGAACGGAACAAAAAGAAAAAATAATTGGTTATTCGGTATTCTGTTTAGTAATTGGTGGGCGTGTTTGGCTAGAAAGCTTTTAAACCCCAAATCCTAAACACCAATGTCCAACAAAATCCTAATTATTTAAATCACAAAAAATACGTTTTAGTCATTAGGTTTTTTTGATTTTTGTTGGGATTTGGTCATTGGGATTTGGGTTTTTATATTGCTTGGTTTCTCGTTATGAGTCTGTTAATGTGTCATTATGCCAATTATACAAAACAAGATTATCGGCAATTCCGCCCTCGTCGATTTTCTAAATAAGCTTGTCGATGCCGACAAAATGCCCACTTCCGTCCTCTTGGCCGGTCCGGCAATGGTTGGTAAGTCGACGATATTGGATAGTGTTGCTCAACGGATTATTTGTGTTGATGGAACAATTTGCGGTCATTGTTCCGGTTGTACAATCGGAACAATAAACCATCCGGATGTTTTGCGTCTTGGTGCTTCCGAAGAAGAATCGTTGCGAAAGGGAATAAGCAATCTTTTGAAACGTATTCACCAAAAACCGGTGCTTGGGAAAAAACTGATTGTTTTTCTGGAAAATATTGATGAATTTTATTGGGCGTCATCACCGCTTTTATTAAAAGCGTTGGAAGACGCGCCAAGTTTTGTAATCTTCTTCTTAACCGCGGAAAATTTGGAAGCGGTGCTTCCCACAATTCGGTCTCGTTCGATGGTGCGGTATGTTGGCCCGATTGGCGCTATTGCTTTAAAAGAGCAACTTTCTCGACAGTTTGTCGCAAGGGGTAAACAGGTTCCGCCGAGTTCTCAAACTGCCGTCAATGATGTAGATTTAATAGACCAGATAGTTTCGCTGGCCGGCGGTCGGCCGGGTCTGGCGATAAGGCTTTTTGAAGATAGCGTGCTACGAGAGAAATATGGGTCTTGGCGCGCTAACTTGCTGAATATGCCAAATCTGACCGTTGGTGAAAGGTCGCAATTTGCGGAAACGATCGATAAGGCCGGAGAGGGAAAGGAAGTAATGAATTTATTACAAAGTTTGCTAAGAGAGCGTTTAGCGGAAGATGCTATCGTGAAAAAAGTGCGCATCGGCAGTTTTAAGAATTTTTTAGGAACCATTAGGCGCAGTCGCGAGGCCACGGCAATGTTTAAGGCCAATATTCCTCAAAGATTGGTTCTGGAATACGTTTTCTTTAATCAATAAAAAATAATAGTGTCAAATTATGAAAAACATAAAGTTATCTCCAAATTTTGAGCCGGCTGTCAGTCATCTGACAGAACAGTTGCGTGGTATTCGTACCGGTCGTGCGTCAACCGGCTTAGTGGAGGGGGTAACTGTCGATTATTATGGAACACAAACGCGTCTAAAAGATATGGCGTCTATCACCACCCCCGGCGCGCAACTTATTCAAATTGAACCATGGGACAAAAATGCGGTTAGCAATGTTGTAAAAGCGATTGAAATTTCTTCCTTGGGCCTTAATCCAACCGTTGCCGGTTCAATTATTCGTTTAAATTTACCGCAACTTACGGAAGATCGAAGAAAAGAGTTGGTAAAAGTTGTTGGCAAATATGTTGAAGAAGCAAAAATCGCCGTCAGGAATGTGCGGGAAAAATTATTGCGTGAAATTAAAAACCAATTGGATGCCAAAGACCTTTCAGAGGATGAACATCGTGGCGAAAAAGATACGATTCAAAAAGAAGTGAATGATGCGTTGCTTGTAATTGACGAAGAAGGTAAGGAAAAGGAAGCTGAACTTCTTTCTGTCTAACAATGGTAACAATAATAATCTTCGTTCTTGTTCTCCTCGTACTGATTGTTTCGCACGAGTTTGGACACGCTATGGCGGCTTGGTTAACGGGTTGTCGGGTGGAGGAATTTGGTGTTGGATTCCCGCCAAAATTATTCGGAAAAAAAATTGGTGATACATTGTTTACCGTCAATGCTGTGCCATTGGGCGGGTTTGTGCGGATTACCGGTGAAGACGGAGTGACCGGCGTGGACGGCACAACCACAGTTGATAAAAAGTCGTTTGCGAATAAAAACTTTGTCGTAAAATTGATTATTTTGGTCGCGGGGGTGACGATGAATATCTTGTTGGCGGTGGTAATTTATACGATTATTGCCGGTGTTGGTTCCAGTGTTCCTATTGAAGGAATTCCCGCCAACCTGCCGATTGTGGATAAGCGAGTTGAGATTGTCGCCGTAGAAAAAAATGATATTCTAGCAAAAACAAACATTAAGGCCGGAGATGTAATTAGTAAAGTTGGGGATCAAATTGTCGCAGATTCGGCAGCCGCCGCTACGGCGATTAAAAGTTTTACGGGAAGCGAACTTTTCTTGACATTAAAAAACGAAAAAGAGACCAGAATTGTTAATATAAAATTTAACGGCCAACACGAGGCGGGAAAACCGGTCGGTCTTTCTTTGCTGGATGTTGGTACTTATCGCGTGGTTTGGTATCAAGCGCCGATCGAGGGCGTAAGGGCAACCGTGCGCGTGGTCAAAATGACGGCAACCGGTATAGGTGGTCTTTTTTACAATCTTATTTGGCAAAGACAGGTTCCATCTGATGTTGCCGGTCCGGTTGGGATTGCAAAGATTGTTGGACAAGTTGGCAGTCAGGGGGTACTTCCACTAATGGAACTAATGGCGGTCTTGAGCGTAAATTTGGCGTTGATAAATATCTTACCAATTCCTGCCCTAGACGGCGGTCGGGTGTTGTTTGTGATAATCGAGGCGTTGGGAATTCGCACATTTAGAGGGAAAATTGAACAAATGGCCCATTCGATTGGGTTTGTCTTGCTCATTTTACTGGTTTTGCTTATAACAATTAATGATATTAGACGTATCATTCATCCATGAAAACCATGAAAAAACCATCTCAAAAAGTCCAAAGACAGTCTAAGTATTTTTGTAAAACCACAAGGGAAACACCCAAGGATGTTGAGTCCAATTCGCACGCATTTTTAATCAGGGGCGGGTATATTCGTGAATCCGTCGCGGGGCGTTATTACTTCTTACCGTTGGGTTATAAAGTGCAACAAAAAATAATGGATGTAGTGAGAGAAGAAATGAATAATGTCGGTGCGCAAGAAATGTTAGCACCAATTTTGCATCCTCTGGAACTTTGGAAAGAAACTAATCGCACAAACACAACCGGCTTTGAGTTGATGAAAGTCAAAGATCGTCGGGGAGGAGAATTCGCGCTTGGCGGTACAGCAGAAGAAATGTTTGTTGATCTTGTTAGACAATTTAAATTGAGCTACAAAGATTTGCCATTTCAGCTATATCAATTCTCAACAAAGTTTAGAGATGAACTAAGGGCGCGTGGTGGTTTACTGCGCGTGCGTGAATTTATTATGAAAGATGGTTATTCATTTCATCGCAACGAGGAAGATTTCAAAGAGACTTATGAAAAAATGAAAATTGCTTATACGAAAATGTTTGACCGTCTGGGTCTCAAAACGGCAATTGTTGAGTCGGATAACGGTTATATCGGTGGCGAATATTGCCACGAGTTTATTGTTGAATCAGAAATCGGCGAGAGTAAATATTTTACAACCGATGATGGTGCTTATTCGGCGCATGAAGATGTGGCGAAATTTAGAAAATTGGATGTAGAAAACACAGATGAGGCGGAGAAAGAAAGAGAGGATGTGGAAGGGGTCGGTATTGTTGGTGTGGAAGAGCTTGCTAAGTTTTTAAAAATTCCGGCCGAAAAAACAACAAAGACTATTCTTTTTGAAAATGAAAAGGGTGAAGTGGTCGCGGTAGCAGTAAGCGGTATTTATGACATCAATGAAACGAAACTAAAAAACGTTCTTGATTGTACGCAATTAAAATTGGCTTCGCCGGAAGTTGTAGAAAAAGTTACCGGGGCAACAGTTGGATATGCAGGTATTCTGAATTTACCCAATGGTGTAAAAGTTGTGATGGACGAATCACTTCAGGGTCGAAAGAATTTTGAGTGCGGTGCCAATAAGACAAATTTTCATTCGATTAACATTAATTTTGGACGCGATTTGCCTGAACCGGAAAAATATTATGATATTGCTTTGGCCAAAGCGGGATATTTGGCACCAGATGGAAAGCAGAAACTAATCGAGAAAAAGGGAATTGAGGTGGGGAACATTTTCCAGCTCGGGTATCATTACACAAAATTAATGAAGGGCGCGGTTTATATTGACGCGGATGGAAAAGAAAAGCCGTTTTATATGGGTTGTTA
Source organism: bacterium (assembly GCA_030647555.1). Lineage (NCBI taxonomy): Bacteria > bacterium. Next base: position 220,592 of record JAUSJG010000008.1, read on the forward strand.
TGGTTTTGGGATCGGACGTACAATGGCGACCATCGCCGAAAAATATCACGATGAAAAAGGATTGATGTGGCCAAGCGTGGTAGCGCCATTTGATGTTCACGTTGTTTCGCTTAAGGACAATGAGTACGCGGGTAAAGTGGCGGAAACGCTAAGCAATGAAGGTTTTGAAGTTTTGTTTGACGAACGGGATGGCGCGTCGGTTGGTGAAAAATTCGCGGATAGCGAACTAATCGGTATTCCCGTGCAGGTGATCGTTAGTGAACGCGGAGCGAAGGAAAATATCGTCGAAATCAGACAGCGTCGAGATTTGAAAAATTCACAAAAAATTAGTCGTGATAGCGAACAAATATTGGTAGTGGTTAATAAAATGTTGGAGGCGGTTAAGTGAGTATCGGTGTTGGAGTCATTCCCTCCTTTATCAAATGGCGCGGCGGATGCCCCGAGAACATCCGGTGGATGTTCGAGAGGGTGCCAGCGCCGGCACATCAGTGCCGTGCCGGGCGGGGGTGGATTCTGAAAAGAATTCGTAATAATTACTTAATCCCTCCCATCCTCCCTTTGGTAAAGGGAGGAGACGCGGTGATTTCGCAGAATTATTTTCAATTACGTATAAAAACCCTAAATGTTTGATCGACTATTCGGAAAATTTTCCCAGGATTTAGGGATCGATTTGGGCACCGCCAACACGCTTGTCTACAGCAAGGGAAAGGGAATTGTAATAAACGAACCATCGGTAGTGGCAATGAACACCAAGACCAAACAGATTTTGGCGATTGGCACCGAGGCGCGAAAAATGGTTGGTAAAACACCGGCCCACATTGTCGCCACGCGCCCACTCCGTGATGGTGTTATTTCCGATTTCGAAATTACCGAGCACATGTTGCGTTATTTTATTGACAAAGTGCATCATGATTCGTTTTCGTTGGTGCCAAGACCACGCGTAATTATCGGTGTCCCGTCCGGTGTTACGGAGGTGGAAAAACGCGCCGTGGAAGACGCGGCCATGCGCGCCGGGGCACGCAAAGCTTTTCTTATTGAGGAACCAATGGCCGCGGCGATTGGTTCGAGACTTCCTGTTCAAGATTCGGCGGGAAATTTAATCGTTGATATTGGTGGAGGTACAACCGAAGTGGCCGTTATCTCTTTGGGAGGTGTCGTAGTGAGCCGTTCATTAAGAATTGCCGGAGACGAATTGAGCGAAAACGTCATTCAATACGCGCGTGATGAATTTAATTTGCTTTTGGGTGAACGTACAGCGGAAGGAATAAAAATCGGGATTGGGTCGGCTTGGGAACTTTCGGAACCGTTAGAAATGCCGATGCGAGGACGCGATCTTGTAACCGGACTTCCAAAGGAAGTAATTGTGAACGATACGCAAATTCGTGAAGCGTTAAGTCGTTCTGTGCGGACAATCGTCAACAGCGTTAAGGCCACAGTAGAAGAAACACCGCCGGAATTATTAGCCGATATTATGGAGCGGGGAATTGTCTTATCGGGTGGTGGCGCGCTTTTAAGAGGGTTAGATAAATTAATCGCGTCAACAACACATATTCCAACGCGTGTTGCCGATGATCCGTTAACCGCCGTCGTGCGAGGCACAGGCATTGTGTTGGAGGAATTGGAGTCATTACAGGAAGTGTTAGCCCCCTCCCCATCCCCAAAACCGTTGCGCTAGTATTTACATTTTTCTATTAATCAAATGATGATTTCTAAAACCGAATATATGATGTTTTTGAAGCACCCGGCTTGGCTGTGGTTAAAAAAACATAACCCAAAAAAACTTCCACCGGTTACGGCCGGCACGCAAGCGCTTTTTGATTCCGGTCACCGGTTTGAGCAATATGCCGAGAAACTTTTTCCCGTTGGCGTTCGTCTTGGTTTTGATAATTATGGCGAATATCTATCATTACCCGAGCGTACCACGAAGGCACTGGCTGATGGCGCAAAGACGATATTTCAGGGTCGTTTTGAGTTTAATCAACTCACTTTTATTTGTGACATTGTGGATGTTGTTGGGGATAAAACCGTTGATCTTATTGAAATAAAATCGAGTACGACGGCAAAAGATGAACACGAATTTGATTTGGCATTTCAAATGGTCGTGCTTGAAGGGTGTGGTTTTACGGTACGCAATATCTCGGTTATTCATGTCAATAATGATTATGTACGTGAAGGAGAAGTTGATCCGAAAGCAATAACAAAAACAAGCGAAATTACCGAAGCGGTGAAGGCTAAACGTGAATATACCAAGGAGCGAATTGAGCAGGCGTTGAAGGTGGCAAATTCGGATAAGTGTCCCGATCTTTCTCCCTCGTTTGTTCAGCTTGGTTCGGTTGGGGATTGGCTGAATATCTACAGAAGTCTTGCGGACGTTAAACCATTGAGTATTTATGACTTGTGTAGCATTAGCGCGCAAACAATCGGCGAGTTGGAAAAGTCGGGTGTAGAGTTGATTGTTGATATACGCGACGATGTTAAATTAAACTTTAAACAGTCGCTTCAGGTGCGCGCTACCAAACAAGGGGGAGCAATTATTAATAAAGATACAATCAAGCAGTTTTTGGATGAACTGATATTTCCACTTTATTTCTTTGATTATGAAACTCTTTCCAGCAGTGTGCCTTATTTTGATGGGATGCGTCCGTATAAACAATATCCATTTCAGTATTCGTTGCATATTCTTGACGCACCGGACTTAGAGCTTCGTCATATGGGTTATTTGCACAAAGACAACTCCGATCCGGCGGAAGTGTTGAGTAAAACTCTAAGGGCGCAAATTGGGGAATCCGGTTCCGTTGTTACGTGGAATATGGGTTTTGAAAAAGGTTGCAACGAACTTATCGGTTCCAGGTTGCCGGAATATGCCGATTTTTATAAATCGCTCAACAATAGAATTGTCGATTTGATGACTCCTTTTTCGACGGGTTTGTATGTTGATAAGGATTTCAAAGGAAGCGCTTCGATTAAAAATGTTTTACCTGTTTTGGTGCCGGAGTTGTCTTATAAGAATTTAGGAATTCAAGAAGGCGGTTCGGCGCAACGGCTGTGGATGGAGGCTATTTTGGATGGCAAGCGAATAAACGAGAAAGAAAAGATTCTAAGTGATCTGCACGAATACTGTAAGCTCGATACATTGGCGATGGTGGAAATATACAGGAGACTTAGAGGACTGACGTAAAGGATCAGACGGTTAAACTGATTCCCGCCCTTCAGGGCGAGGCTCGCCCAGATGGGCGGCCTGCTTGATACAGGAATGACACGGCGGGAGATTTAGTTCTTAGTACCGGGTTGCGGCGGTAACCACTAATTTCGTTTCTTGTGGTAAAGTGTTTTTGAAGATGGCTAAAGAAAAGAAAAAAAGACCGATAATTGCTTTTGTGGTCCTGTTTATGGCCGTGATTTATGTTTTTAGTCGTGGGTGGCTGGCGCCCTTTCAGGGGGCTTTTTTGCGATTAATTTCCCCGATAACTGCTCCAAGCGCAAGTGCGACGCAAACGGTTGGGGCGTATTTTTTGTCGTTTCTTCGTGTTGGAACCCTCAGTCGCACGGTGCGTATTCTTGAAAACACGATCGTGGAAGACCAAGTATTATTGGCGAAATATTCCGGCATTGACGCGGAAAATAAAGTCCTGCGAGAACAATTACGCTTACTACCCAAAAACAAATTTCAGTTAGTGAGCGCTGATGTGATCGCTCATAGCACCGACGGCGGTAAGGATGTCTTAATTATAAATAGAGGTAATCGTGACGGCATTAAGGAGAATATGCCGGTGATTATGAATGATGGAGTGGTGGTTGGTAAAATAGCGCGAGCGGACAATCTTGTGGCGACCGTTATGTTAATGACGGATGTCGATTTTAAGTTGGCGGCAATTGTAGTCGGAACGAAGGCCCCAGGGCTTATTCATGGAACAAAGGGCTTGGACGTTTCATTGGAGGAAGTGCCGCGTGCGGAAAAGATAAAGATCGGAGAATCGGTTGTTACTACGGGGGTTGATGGTGTTTTTCCTCCGGATTTATTAGTGGGGAAAATAAGATCAGTGGACGCGCCGGAAAATGAAATTTTTCAGTCGGCCAAAGTAACACCGGTTATTGATATCCGACAAGCAAGAATTGTTAGTGTTATAAGGGCTTGGTAAATGAAATATTATCTGACACTAATTGGTTTTTTTGTTGTTTTGGTCGGTTTGGACATGTTTTTTTCACGGTTGTTTATGCGATCGAATGTATCGTTGGTATTGGCGTTTTTACTCACGACAGCTTTTATTATTCCGCAAAAAACACGTTATATTTTTAGAACATTAATTCCTCTGATGCTGATTTGCGGTTTGGCGGGAGATAGTATGTCTGCCGTTTCGCCCGGGATAATATTTATAACTTATTGTTTATTGGCAATTATTGTTTTATCGATTTCTAAAAATATACCCAGTGCCGATAGTATCGGCTATTTAATACTCGTTGTATTTTCTGTTTGTCTTATCTATCGTCTTTTCTTTGGTGTTGTATTTAATGGAATTAGTTTTGAGATTGTCTCTTCTGTTTTATTACCTTCTTTTTTCTCGGCAATCTATACGACAGTTGGCGCAGTAGTGATTGCTTATTTGTTTGAGACGTCATTCGGGCGTGGTCTCGGAAAAATTATTTTTAATGAAGATTAATAATACCGGTAAAATAAGGGCGCGACAGATTCTCACAAATATACACAGTTCCAGTCAGACTAGTGGCGAGGATTTTTTTGTTCTGCCAACCGGAGAATTGCATCCTATGGCTGATGCTGTTCCGATAAATCGTCTAAAGTTTTTAGGTTTTGCGGGTATTTTATTACTTGGAATTTTAGTTTTAAGAGGGACGTATCTTCAAGCATCACAGGGTATTTTCAGAAAACAAGTGCAGAATAATTGGTTGCGTTTGCGGGTTGAATACGCACCACGTGGCGTGATATTTGATCATAAGGGTCAGCAACTCGTGCAAAATGTTGCTTCGACCGACTTGGTTATTTATCCTATTCAACTGCCAAAAGATATTGAATCAGAAATTACAATTTTAAGAGAGATATTTACGAATGTACCGGCCGAAGCCTTTCAGGAAATCATGAATGGGGCAAATAGAACTTCAACGTTGCCGGTGCCGCTTTTATCGAATATCACACACGAACAAATGGTGGCCGTTCTTGCCAGAGAGGATGAGCTTCCGGGTTTAAGTGTTGAAAATTTGCCGACGCGTGAATACAAAGACGGAAATATCTTCGCGCATATTATGGGTTACATGGGCCGAATTAGCGAGGAAGAACATAAAAAGAATCCGGATTATTTATTGACCGAATCCTTGGGGAAAAACGGTGTAGAGAGCGCGTACGAAAGTGTGCTTAGGGGTGAACACGGGGCAAGGCGAGAAGAAGTGAATTCGAGTGGGCGTATTATTAATGATTTGGGTACCGTTCCCGCTAAACCGGGATTGAATTTAAAATTGAATATTGATGCCGATTTGCAAAAAAGACTATATCAAGATTTGGAGATTGAACTAAAAAATGCGGGGGCGTCCAGAGCAACGGCGGTCGCGCTTGATCCAAGAACCGGCGGTGTGCTGGCGATGGTGAGTATTCCGTCGTTTGATAATACGAAATTAACGCAGGGAATTTCCGGTAAAGACGCTACGGATCTGTTTTCCAACAAAGACACGCCAATGCTGAATCGCGCGATTCAAGGAGAATATCCTCCCGGTTCAACATTTAAGTTGGCCGTTGCGATTGCCGGGTTAGAGGAAAAAATTATTACATCGGAAACTACCATAAACAGTACCGGGGGAATTAGAGTGGGATCTTGGTTTTTCCCTGATTGGAAACCGGGTGGTCATGGAATTACAAATCTTAATAAGGCTATCGCGGAATCGGTAAATACTTATTTTTATACATTGGGTGGAGGTTTGGATAATGTAAAAGGGCTCGGAATTGAAAAAATGGAAAGTTGGGCAAAAAAAATGGGTTTTGGCGGACAAGTCGGCATTGATATTCCCGGTGAAGTCGATGGTTTCTTGCCAACCGCGGATTGGAAGTTAAAAGTTAAAAAAGAACCTTGGTATATTGGCGATACTTATCATGCCGCGATTGGTCAAGGAGATATCTTAGTAACGCCGTTGCAGATCGCCCAGATTACCGCCGTGATTGCCAATGGTGGAATATTTTACGAGCCGCGGATTGTGAATAGTTTGGTAAAAAACGATGGGGGGGTAGTTGAAGAAATTAAGCCGGTAAAACGTCCCGGAAGCTCGATTGATGCTTCTATCGCCAATATAATGCGTCAGGCGATGCGTGAGACGGTATTAACCGGTTCGGGCAGGGCACTGGGTGATTTGTCGGTTGCTGTGGCCGGTAAGACGGGCACCGCTCAATCGGCGAGCGGGTTGGAGAATACCCATGCCTGGTTTACGTCATTCGCGCCTTATGATAATCCGCAAATCGCGCTGACAATTTTATTGGAAAAAGCGGGTGGAGGAGATAAAATTGCCGTTCCAATCGCCAAAGATATTTATGGTTGGTATTTTGGGGACAGGACGAAGGAGAGCACGTTACTAAAATCCAATGATGTATCTACGGTAAAACCGCCTTTGAGTGTGGTCCCGACACTACTACCAAGTATAAAGCCTGTTCCTGCTGTTTTGCCAAAGAATAATTAATAAGTGAGTCAATTTGAAATTTGAAATTTAGAATTTGAAATCAATTTTTAATATCTAAATTTGAAATACGAACGCGTTTTTTCAAATTAATTTATTACGATATTTCAAATTGATTAAAAATTTCAAATTATAAATTAAAAATTGGGGAACCCATATTGTGCATTGTTTGGAATATTATTATTGATGCCACTTTCCCCTTGACGTCAATTTGAATGTCGTGTACCGTATCTGTCCATAGCACATAAAAAATCAGTGTTTGGCATGGCGAAGTGACCATATAACGGTTATTGTCACAAGCCCCAAGCACGAAATTATGTGTTTAAGATTAATTTGTCAGTAACCAATAACATCATGTATCAGAAAAAAAATCCGATAACCGAAGAAGGTCTGCGAAAATTACAGGAAGAGTTGAATATTTTGAAGACCACCCGTCGTCATGAGGTTGCGCAAGCAATTCAAACGGCGAAGGAACAAGGTGATTTGTCTGAAAATGCCGAATATGTTGACGCGAAGGACGCGCAAGGTTTGTTGGAACAACGGATTATCGATTTGGAAGCACTCTTAAAAAATGCCGAAATTATCCATAAGGATTCCAATGGCCGGATCAATGTTGGCGATACTGTTAAAGTCGATATGGCCGGTAAAGAAACTTTGTTTACAATTGTTGGGCCGAATGAGGCGGAACCCGCCAAAGGAAAAATTTCCAATGAATCACCTTTGGGCGTCGCGTTGCAGGGAAAAAAAGCGGGTGATGTTGCATCGGTTCGCACACCAAACGGCAACAAGCAAGTGAAGGTATTGAGCGTCGGGTAAGAAATAGGAATGCTAAAAATAGCGACCGGTTTGGTCGCTATTTTTGTAACCGGCGTACCACTCCCGAAGTGGCCCAACGGATTCACTTCGGGAGTGGTTTTCGGTTGGCGTCAATTTTTGTAGTATCATTAGGTAATGCTCCAAAAAGAAGTTCTTGATATTCTTAAGACCGGTGCCTCGGTTTTTTTGACCGGTGAACCCGGTAGTGGGAAGACACACGTTATTCGCGAATATATCAGATATTTGCGTTCCGTGAAAATTGATGTCGCGGTTACCGCTTCTACTGGAATTGCGGCGACGCACCTTGGTGGCGTGACGATTAATTCTTGGAGCGGGATTGGGATTAAGAAAATTCTTTCGAAATATGATCTCGATTACATCGCGAGTAATGAGTATTTGGTAAAAAGAATTACTAAAACGAAGGTGCTCATTATTGATGAGGTATCGATGTTGGATGGTAGTACATTGGATAGTATTGAACGTGTTTGTCGCGCCATCAAACAGTCGGAGTTGCCTTTTGGCGGGATGCAAACTGTTTTGGTTGGTGATTTTTTTCAACTTCCGCCCGTGGCCAGACAGGGCGAACCGCCGGCCAAATTCGCGTTTGATTGCGCCGCTTGGTTTAAGGGGAAATTTTTGGTCTGTTATTTGCATGAGCAGTTTCGGCAAAGTGATCAAGATTTTTTAAATGTTTTATCGGCCGTGCGAAAAAACGCGGTAACAGATGAACATTTAGCGCATTTGGATAAGCGATGTGTGGAACTGGATTTTAGCGGTGCGACGCCCGCCCCGGGAGGCGAGGCTCGCCCTGATGGGCGGCAATTAACACGGTTATATTCACATAATTTGGATGTTGATAATGTTAATAATGAGGCGCTAAAGAAAATTCCCGGCGAGGCAAAGATATTTAAAATGGAAACAACCGGACGCAGAATATTGGTTGATCAAATTAAACGCGGTTGCTTATCGCCGGAAACTTTAGTGTTAAAAAAGGACGCAGTGGTGATGTTTACCAAAAATAGCCCCAAAGGATTGTTTGTTAACGGTACTTTGGGTCGTGTGGTGGAATTTAATTCATTTAGCGGAATGCCGGTGGTAAAAACAAAAGACGGCAGAAAGATTGAAACCGAAAAAATGGATTGGGCGATTGATGACAACGGGCGCGTGTTGGCGCGGGTCAGTCAAATTCCATTGCGTCTGGCATGGGCTTTAACTGTTCATAAGAGTCAGGGGATGTCGCTGGACGTGGCGTTTATCGACTTGAGAACCGCTTTTGTGGCCGGTCAGGGTTATGTGGCATTATCGCGCGTGCGAACATTGCAGGGTTTGTTTTTGTGCGGGTATAACAAACAGGCTTTATTGGTGCATCCGGAAGTTTTAGTGAAAGATGTGGATTTTCGGGCGCAATCGGAAGCCCTGTCGCAAGAGTTTTCTAAATTATCGGCAGAGGAACTGGAAAAGATGCATCGGAATTATATTCAAGGAATGGGCGGTGTTTTGAAAACTAGCGGGGAAAGTGAAAAAAAATATTCCTTGGAAATAATTCGCGAAAAATTTAAAAATGCGTACGCCAAATGGACGGAGGAAGATGACAAATTATTGGCGGAATTATTTGGCCAGGGCAGGGGATATAAGGATATGGCCAATCACTTTGGTCGTAAAACCGGCGCGATTACGGCGCGTTTAAAGAAACTAAAGCTGATTGAGGAATAAAAAAAACCGTAGCTCGTAAGCTACGGGGGAGTCGGATTTTGTTCACTCAGCAACCATTTGGCTGCATCCTCGGCGGTGTAGGAATTTCCCGGGCCTGTCATAAGATGTCGAAGGAAGTCGACATTTCCAAGTGTAACAATTGCCGGTTCTCCTTCATTGTTCATTCCTGCTGTCGTGAGAAGACCATTGCAAAGGCATTTTCGTCCTTCTGTGTCCTCTCTGATGCCTCCTTGGGCAACATAGTGGTCGATGGGCCCGCTTGGACATCGGTACCCGATTGTGCCATCGGATTTTTGGTAAGGTGTACAAAGTACACCATGGTCACAAATGCGTTCGCGATTTTCGAAAACCTTGGTTTCTGCAACGGTTCCTTCCAGCATGGCAACCATAAAGGGGTAACCAGTCGGCGACACTTGCATGTCCTGGTTAGTTTTCAGTTTCCCAAAAAAACCTAGAGCACGCAGTCTTCTGCGCAGTTTTGGATCCATCCCTGATTCCTCGCAGAGAGCAAAAATGGAACCAACTTGAACTCCTTGTGCGCCCAATGCCAAGGCTTCGGCAAGTTTTTTTGGCGAAGCATAATTGCCTCCGATCCAAAACGGAAGGCCGAGGGAGGCAATTCTGGCGTGATCAATTACGTCTTTCTCTCCATAGATCGGAAGCATTTTTCCACCAGCATCGAAAACTGGACGTCGTGGAGGAGCGTTGTGCCCGGCCGCGGTGTTTTCCTCAACGCCAAATCCGGAAATGCTTCCTTTGGGGAGTCTGCTGGACAACCTGACAAAGGCATTTGCAGCTGCATAAGAAGAAACGACTGGGATAAATCCTGGTCTTTCCATTGTAGGCAACTTAGCCCCAAAGAATGACTCAAAATCAAACAACACCGTGTGTTTATTTGATTTTGAACCTAGAACAGGGACTTCATAGTGCGCGGGCCTTCCTTCGAGGATGTCTGTGATCATTGCCGGAACAGACAAAGCCATTCCCGCCCCCATTGTGATGAAGTTTGCGTTGGCGAGCATTGCTCCCACAACAGCGAAGGGATGGGGCATAGCGATCTTTTCGAGGTAGTTGATCGTGATCGGATGATCGTGTCCTTCTTTGGCAAGCCAAACGAAGGAGTAGTTTGCGCAAACTACGAGGGCAATGAGGAGTCTGCTTGGGTTGACCGTAAAAGAGGGCGCATTTTTGAAGCGACCTTTCTTTACACCACCGGCGACGAAGTATTTATCCATTACTTCATTAACAACGGCTTGAAATGGAAATGTTGCCAACGCGCGACGAATGTTTTCATCGGGGTCGCCTCGTTGCAAAATGGCCACCAACACCCTTTCCAGCGCGACACCGGAAACGGTGCCGTATTGGCCTAACATGGCGATAGTCTTTGCTAGTCTTGGGCAGGAAATGTTTACACCCATTCCGCCACAACGAATCATTCCGAAGGTTTTGTTGCTCACTGTATGTTCCTTATTTTTGAGTGTCAATGTTCAATCCCACGGTTAGAATAGCAGAAAAGGAGAAAAAATCTATATTTGTCATGAGTAGTGAATTTCAGTATAATCACTGCATGCGCGAAGATTTGATTACAACCCGTGAAGAACATGTTAAACGGCTTCAAGACGCGGGCCGAAATCTTTATCCAACTTGGAATGGGCGGACACATTCCGTAACCGACATCCATGAACAAAGTGAAGTATTAATAAGTGATAAAACTGTTGTTACTACGGCGGGGAGGTTGAGTGCAAAAAGGAAACATGGCGGGTCTACATTCGCGGATATTGTCGATGGTGGTGGAAAAATTCAAATTTGGATAAAGCGCGACTTGGTTGGCGTTGAAAATTATACATTGATCGAAGCTTTGGATTTGGGTGATATTGTGGCGTTTACGGGGGCAGTTATTAAAACAGAGGCCGGTGAGTTAACGGTGCAGTGTGAAAAATGGGAGCTCCTTACAAAGTCTCTTACACCGCTTCCCGATACTTGGTATGGCCTAAAAGATGTTGAAGTACGTGCCAGACAACGCGAGTTGGATTTGTTGATAAATAAAGAATCAAGAGAGACGTTTGTGATGCGAAGCAAAATTATTCAAGCGATGCGCGAATTTCTTTTACGGAATAATTTTATGGAAGTGGAAACACCTGTTTTGCAGAGTATTGCGGGTGGGGCTTCGGCGCGTCCGTTTACAACGCATCATAACGCTTTGGATTTGGATTTATTTTTGCGTATTTCGCCGGAACTTTATTTGAAGCGGATGGTTGTAGGTGGTTTTGAACGTGTGTTTGAAGTGGCGCGCAATTTTCGTAATGAGGGCGTGGATCGCCAACATAATCCGGAATTTACAATGTGTGAGTTTTATATGGCCTACGCGAACATTGATGATTTGATCAGTTTATCCGAAAAAATGTTTTCCGCGATTTTTTCCGGCGTTGGCAAAGGGGACAAAATTACATACCAGGGCGTTGAACTGGATTTCAAAGCGCCATGGAAACAAATATCTTATGTTGATACGATTAAAAAAGAAACGGGGATTGATGTATTAGAAGATGTTGACCCGCAAATTTATATTAATTATATGAATGATAATAATTTTGATTTACCGGAATCAAAATCATTGCCGGCACTGGTTGATACGTTATTTAAGGAAGCGATTCGCAAGAAAGTAGTACAGCCGGTAATTGTGAGGGATTTTCCGACGTATATGGAACCTCTGGCAAAACGCGTAGAAGGTAATCCAAAATTGGTACAGCGTGCGCAATTGGTGGCGATGGGGGCGGAATTATTTAAAGCTTATACCGAATTAAACGATCCGATTGATCAGGAGAAGCGTTTTATTGAACAGGAACGATATCGTGAGGCCGGCGACGCGGAAGCCCAACATATCGATCAAGCTTTTTTGACGGCACTGAAAATAGGTTTACCGCCAACGGCCGGCTGGGGAATGGGTATTGATCGTTTAACAATGCTTTTAACCGATCAATCACACATCCGAGACGTGATTACTTTTCCCCTAATGCGCCCGGAGACTGACTCAAATGCTTGATATAAATTTTGTTAAGGAAAATCTTACATTAGTAAAAAACGTTTGTCGGGATAAAAATATTGACGTCGATGTTGATAGGCTTGTTGCATTGAATTTGGAAATCGTTAAAAAGAAACAGGAAATTGATGGTCTAAACGCGGAAAGAAATAAGCTAGCCAAAAGTACCGGTGGCGGAAAACCGACGGAAGAACAATTAAAATTGGCGAGAGAACTGAAGGAAAAAATTGCCACAGTTACTGATGGTGCAAATTTGAATGCGCTAGAAAAAGAATATGTCGTTTTGCTCGAAAAACTGCCGAATATTCCTACCGGCGACACGCCTATCGGGAAAAATGAGGATGAAAATGTTGTTTTGAGTCAATGGGGCGAGATTAAAAAGTTGGATTTCAAACCTCGCGAACACTGGGAAATCGCGGAAAAATTAAATTTGTTGGATACGGAAAGAGCAACAAAAGTTTCCGGTTCCCGTTTCGTTTATTTGAGAGGGGATTTGGTGCTTTTGCAATATGCGTTAATCCAGCAAGCTATGGGAATTTTGATGAGTAGAGAAGCGTTGGCAAAAATAATTGCAGAATTCGGATTATCTGTTTCCGATAAGCCTTTTACTCCGGTTATTCCTCCCGTAATTGTTAAAGCTGAGGTAATGCAGAGAATGGCGCGGTTGGAGCCCAAAGAGGAACGCTATCACATCGAACAAGACGATTTGTATTTAGTTGGCAGTGCCGAACACACACTTGGACCAACCTATATGGATGAAACATTAAACGCGGAAGAATTGCCAATTCGTTTAGTAGGTGTTTCATCGGCTTTTAGAAGAGAAGCGGGATCATATGGTAAAGATACGAAAGGAATGATTCGTTTGCATCAGTTTGAAAAGTGTGAAATGGAATCTTTTTCCGCGCCGGATGCGTCACTGGAAGAACATAAACTGTTTTCGGCGATTCAGGAAACTTTGATGCGGACATTAAATATTCCTTACCAGGTAATTCTAAAATGCACGGGTGATATGGGTACGCCAAACGCGAGAGCAGCTGATATTGAAGCTTGGTTTCCGGGGCAAAATAAATATCGTGAAACGCACACCGCGGATTATATGACGGATTATCAAACGCGTCGTTTGAAGACAAAAATCAAAATGAAAGACGGCACTACGACATTCGCGCACATGAATGATGGGACAGCTTTTGCCGGACGAACGATTGCCGCCATTATTGAAAACTATCAACAAGAAGACGGAAGTGTGATTATTCCGGAAGTGTTGCGCGGTTACTTTGGAGGACGAGAGAAAATTTTAGCCGTCTAATTTTTTAAGACCGATGACGCGAGAGGTCAAATCGGAATCGCAGTCTTTTTTGCAAAAAGACCCGTCAAGAACGTGGTTGTGGGTGTTTGGTGGAATAATTATTCTAATAATTTTGGTTGGTTTGGGAAGTGTATTTTTACCGGAACAATTTATGGTAAAAAATGTGGTTGTTAGCAATACCCGACCGGAAGTGGCGCAACAAATTAAAAACTATGTTCAGGAGGTTGTACAAAATAAGTCAAAATTATTTGGCAAGACAAGTATCTTTCTTGTTCCGCGAGATTTCTTAGAGTATGAATTACCGAATAAATTTGCCATTATCAAAACAGTACAAATACTGCGTGAATTGCCAAGTACGGTTCATATTGTTATTCAAGAAAAAGTTCCCGTGGCGGTTTTGATATCGGGCGGGGTAAGTTACGCGCTTGATCCCGGCGGTGTGGCCTTTGAAGAATTTTCCCAAGAGAGAATGCAGACAAATAAATATCCGATTATCAGCGACGAGCGAAAAACGACGGAAATAGATGTTGGTAAATCCGTAATGGATCCGAGGATTTTGACTATGATGCACGATATCGCCCGTCTATTTCCCGAAAGGTTTGGGATACAAATTGATAAAATTACGATCCCCGCGATTGGTAGTCAGGAATTGCATGTTTACACCAGTGAAGGTTGGATGTTAGTTTTGGACAATAGCAGAACGCTGGATGAGCAGTTTTTGGTACTGGAAAAAATACTCACGGAACAGATCACTAATGATAAAAGACCAATGTTGAGCTATATTGACCTAAGGGCGGCAGGAAAAGCTTTTTTTAAGTTTAAGGATGGCACATGATACTAACGGAAGAAGAAATCGAAATCGACGGTATTTCATATCGTTATTTGCATGGCGGAAAAAGCGGTGGAATTCCGATTTTGTTTTTACATGGCTGGGGCAGTAAGGCGGAAAGCTACCGAAAAGCGAGCACTTTTTTTCCGGATGATTTTCCGGAAATTGTTATTCCCAATCTTCCTGGTTTTGGATTTGCCCCGGTACCGAGCACAATTTGGGGTATTAAAGAATACACTGACTGGGTAAACAAGCTCATTCAAAAACTTGGCTGGTCAAAACTGTTTTTGGCTGGACATTCATTTGGCGGTCGTTTGACTATATATATTGCTTCTCATCAGCCGGAGTTGTTATCGGGAATTATTTTATACGCCACGGCGGGAACAACAAGGCGCAACCAAAAAAGACTCTCATTCTTTAATATTATCGCCAAATTAGGAAAGGCGATATTGAGTTTGCCAGGGCTTCATTTTATTTATCCAATCGCGGAAAAAACTCTATACAAATTAGTTGGCAACACAGATTACTTGTATGCGGGAGAAAAACGCGAAATATTCAAAAAAGTTATTAACGAGGACCTTTCTGGGTTAGTAAAAGATATTTTTGTTCCAACGAAGCTCCTTTGGGGAAAAGATGATTTTCAAACACCGCTCGCCGATGCCGAATATATTCATCAAAACATAAAGGGTTCGGAACTTAAGGTAATCTCTGGCGAGGGGCATATTATGCACTCGAGAAATCCGGAACTGTTTGCAAAAGAATTTTCCGAATTGGTTGCTAAATTATTGAGTGAAACAAGCCATGGTAAATAGTATTTTGGTATTTGCGATCGGTGTACTGTGGTTGATTGCGATTTGTCGCTTGATTATTTTGCAGGTGGCTACCTGGCAATTAAAAGAATATCGTTGGGACAGAATGCGTGAATATCTTCGGTTGGGAAGCACGAAACAGGTTCTTATGAGTCCGATAGAATTGGCCAAATGGTTGTTGCTATTTCTGTTTTTTGCCGGAAACACCTTATTTGGTTTATATTCCTGGTTTGTACTCGCGATATATATTCTTGATTTATTGTTATTAGTAAAAGAGTTAAGACGACACATGATCATACGGCCGGCAATGACGATAAAGGCAATCGGTATGATAGCAATATCTCTTTCGGTCATCTTTGCGCTCTTAGGTCTAATGTTTCTTAACGGGGTATTTATTGTGGCGACGTTGGTGTTTCTGGATCGTCTCACGGCGGTTATTGTTACGACATTTGTGTTTTTATTTTTTCCATTGTCTGCAATACTAAAGCGACGAAAAATTAACGCGGCAAAAAAATTACGCGGAGGCCTGGGACAAGTTGTAGTGATTGGTATTACCGGAAGTTATGGTAAGTCGAGTACAAAAAATATTTTAGCTACAATATTAGATGGCGATAATATATTGGTGACTCCCGGCAACACGAACACAGAAATTGGTGTTGCGCAATTGATGCTTAATCAACTAACAGAAAACATAAACTATTTTGTTGCGGAAATGGGTGCTTATCGTATTGGAGAAATTAAGAGTTTGGCCGAATTAGTTCAGCCCAAAATTGGCATTCTTACGGCAGTGGGGAATCAGCATCTTGGGCTTTTTGGTTCCCATGAAAATATCAGAAAGGCAAAATCCGAACTTATTGCATCGTTGCCGGCAGACGGGACAGCAATATTAAATGCGGATGATCCGATTTGTTTCGATATATCGAAACAAATTACGCACTGTGAGGTTTTGACGTATGGACTGTCGGATGAGGCCGATTTGCAAGCAAAAATAATTAGTTCTAATGAAAATGGAATTGAGGTTAAAATATTTGGATTAGTGCCGGAAACGATGATTGTTATGCCTGTAGTTGGACAGCATCAACTTGGTAATGTTTTGGCCGGCATTTTAACGGCTATTGTCCTTGGAAAAAAATGGCCGGAAATTCAATTAAAACTTCAAAATATCAGGATGGTTAAACAAACGATGGAAAAATATACTACCGCGCAAGGCGCATTGGTTATCAACGATTCTTATAATGCCAACGTAAGTGGGGTTATCGCGGCGATAGAAAATCTAAAATCTTTTTCGCAATCCCAAAAAATTGTTATTTTAACGCCGATGATTGAATTGGGAAGTGACTCGGCAACCGCGCACGAGCAAGTGGGGGCCGTGCTAGCTAGGGTTGCGACGCGTGTTTATTATACCGGGACGGATTTTAAAAATGAACTCTTGGCGGGCGCTAAATTAGTAAATCCCGATTTCAAAATTAAAACTCAGACGCAAGCAAGTGAAATTATTAAAGATCTGTATCCTGTCCTCGGAAATGACGCGGTTGTACTGCTAGAGGGCCGTGTTCCGAAATTAATTCGAGAATCATTGCATACAAAATGATTGCTATTTCCCTCGCTCCAAATTTTGAAACAAAGGACGCTTTATTGGCACTGAAACAGCTGTTTTTGCCATGGCGTTGGCGTAAAGGTACTGCCAATCAAAGATTGGTCGCTAAATTACAAGCAATACTTGGCAGGAAGGAAATTTATACGGTTAATAGCGCGCGTTGGGGACTATATTTATTGCTTCAGAATTTGCGTCTTGAGAAAGATACGGAAGTTTTATTGCAGGCGTTTACTTGCGTCTCCGTTCCAGGCCCGGTGCTCTGGAATAATTTGAAACCGGTTTACGTTGATATTCTGGAAAGAGAATTAACAATGGATCCTCTTGATCTGGAGCGAAAAATTACAGCTAAAAGTCGGGTAATTATTGTTCAACACACTTTTGGCATACCGGCTCGGATGGACGAAATAATGACGATTGCCAAGAAACACAACTTAATTGTGATCGAGGATTGCGCACATACGCTTGGAGGGAAACATCGCGATAAGCTTTTGGGCACGATTGGTGACGCCTCAATTTTTAGTTTTGGTCGCGACAAAGCAATCTCAAGTGTTTTTGGTGGTGCAATTATGGTTAATAATCAAAAAGTGTTTACTAGTATTAAGTCTGCTGTGGCAGAATTGCCATTGAGTAAAAACGGGTGGGTTCTCCAGCAACTGATGCATCCGATTTTGTTTGAGTTGATTATTAAGCCATTATATTTCACGGCGCAGATCGGAAAGATAAAATTAGTCTTCGCTCAGAAGGTCGGTCTGCTTTCTAAAGCCATCGCGTCACATGAAAAGTCTGGCGGTAAGCCCGCTTTTGAATGCGCAAAATTATCAAACGCGTTGGCGGAACTGGCCTGTTTTCAATTAAGCCGGTTAGAGGCATTTAACGCGCGTCGTCGCGAAATCGTTGAAATATACAACAAGGAATTACACCAATCTGGTTTTGATGGACAGAGTTTATTGCGTTATCCGATTTTTGTTGATGAACCGCGAAAATTGTTATTAGCGGCTCGCAAAGAAAAGATTTTGCTAGGGGACTGGTATGAAGTGATTGCGCCAAAAGACACGGATCTAAAGGCCGTACAATATGTCGCGGGTTCTTGTCCAGTGGCGGAATCGGTCGCTAAGAGAGAGATAAATTTACCGACCTACTACACGCTAAAAAACAGTGACCTAAAGAAAATCGTGGAGTTTACTTTAAGGACTGTCCCTAAAGTAAACGGCTACTTTAGGGACAGTCCTTAAAGTGTTAAACCTATGCAAATAAAAGAAATCACGAGTAAGTCGGACTGGGAAGGATTCTTGATAACCCAAAACTCCAACACGTTTTTACATGGTTGGAATTATGGTGTAATGCAGGAAAAACTCGGCGAAAAAGTAATTCGTTTTGGGTGTTACGAAAATGATGTTCTTGTTGGTGTTGCGATGGGTGTTTCGGTTACGGCAAGACGCGGTAAATTTTTGTTTTGCCCGCATGGCCCGATCGTTGTAAATAATGATTCTGAAAAAACGGAAGCTTTAATTTTGGCATTAAAGAAATCTGCGCAAGAAATCAGCTCGGCGTTTTTGCGGATCAGTCCGTTAGAATTGCAGGATGGTAAAAACGCCGAACTCTATAAAAAACTGGGGATGCGACCGGCACCGATGCATATGCACGCCGAAACGATGTGGGTTTTGGATATTAAACCTTTCGAAGAAGATTTAATGAAGGGAATGCGTAAAACAACTCGGAATTTAGTGCGTCGTGCCGAGCGCGATGGTGTAAAAATTCGCATCAGTCGTGACGCAAAAGATTTGGATGTTTTTGAACAGCTGTACAAAGAAACAGCGGACCGCGAGAACTTTGTTGGATTTTCACGCAAATATTTGGAGGCGGAATTTAACGCGCTGGTGAATGACGGGCAAGTTTTCATCGCTTTAGCGGAATATCAGGGCGATGTAATTTCCACAGCTCTTATTACTGTTTACGGCAATACCGGTTTTTATCATCAGGGCGCGTCAACGCGCAAACATGCGAAAGTGCCGGGTGCGTATCTGCTCCAGTGGGAAATTATTCGCGAATTAAAGCGTCTTGGGATTCAGCGTTATAACTTTTGGGGTATCTCTGATGATATAAAACACCCTTGGGCGGGCTTATCGCTCTTCAAGCAGGGTTTTGGCGGTTATCGAGAAGATTACCTGCACGCACAGGATCTGCCACTAAAACCGTCATATTGGCTAACATACATAATCGAGCAAATAAGACGCAAAAAACGGGGGTATTGACATGAATCTAGTCTGGTAGTAGGGTTACATCTTGTTGTTTACAATCTACGTTGTGTTTGTGTTTCTTTTTCAAGGAGGTGTTCCATGGACACCGGAATTGTGGCTATCGTGGTTGGGGTAATCGGTGCGGGTTTGTTTTTGATCGGTGCCCTTGTCTGGGCTGGGAGTCGTGTCTCTAAAGGTTGGACCGGTCGAGACACGGTGATTGTGATCATAATGGTCGTATTGGTGATTCCTGTCGCAGTCGTCGCCCCTGGAGTGATTGTTCGATGGCAAGTTGCTCACGATGCAACTAGCACAATCGCGAAATAATGCGACTAATTCGTTGTGGTTGATTCAGAATAGGTAACACCTGTTCTGTTTTTTTATTTCTTTGTTTATCCACTTTAAGGGTTACCCTTAAAGTACTTTCTCACCACGATATCTCCTTGATATCCAAACAGTTCCGAAAAACTTTTTTCCGATTCTAGTTTATATTCATCCGATACTGATAGTTTTGAACCTCCGAAACCGGTTGTGTCCACCGCCCAAATTACATCCGGTTTTTCTTGAAATATTTCGGGGCCGACAATATCATCTTTTGTTAGAATCGGTCCGCCACTGAAATGGGAAAGTTCGCCTGTTTCAGAATATAAACGCGGTGGCGTAATCTCCCCTTGCCCCGCTCTGATGAGCGAGGCTCGCCCAGATGGGCGGCCCTCTTTATTAAAGAAGGGAACGCTTGAGTGAAACAAGACCGAAAAATAGACAAAACTGGAACTAACAAGGATTGGTTCGTTTTGATTGGCATTTTGTCGGAGATATTGTACGGCCGTGACTGTTCCGGGGTGATCTTGAAAATGCAGTGATGTCCAGAATTGATTGACTGTATAAAAGCCATATCCGGCTATTATTAGCGCCACAACGGAACTAATATAAAACTTTTTTGGTAATAACGAAATACTGCGGGCAAGCAAGATAATTAATGGAATAGACGCAAAAACAAAGTAGCGGTCTTGGTAGATACTTGTTCCGCGTGATAGATACCACGCGCCAAGAAATGGAATAATGAATGATGAAACAAGAAGCCAGTCGCCTTTTTTTCGACCAAATAATAGAGGAATAATTAATAATAAGGCAACCAAGACGGTGCAAATTATTGCGGTTTGATGAGAGAAATCACTTACTCCACCCAAGAGAAGGCGGGACATTGTGTTTGGAATCGACCAATCGTTCATCGGCGGAATCCAGTAGCTTTGTTGGACTTGGGCACGCTGTTTCAGGAAAGTTGTAAGCCAGGGCAGAAAAATGAGAACGGATAAAATCATACCGGATACTAATGACCATGTGTTGGCACTGCGAAGAGTCACTAATGGTTTTTTAACAAGACGCAATATTAAATATCCGCCGATAAAAATAAAAATTCCCACGATGCTAAACAGGGCAAAGTAGTGGACATGAAATAACGCACCGATCAAAAGTCCTAAAATGATTCCGTCTCGCCAAATTTTTTTCGTCTCGGTTTGTTGTGCCGTCTTAATCATATATACCAACGCAAAACAGAGAATTAGCGTACCGAGAGTGTACATTCTGGTTTCCCATGCGTATTGCACTTGAAAGGCGGAGACAGACGTTAAAAGGGCGCCAATAATCCCAACGCGTCTTGAGTTGAATAAAACTTTACCAGAAAAATAAACACCAAGGACTGTGGCGAAGGAAAGCAGTACGGAAAGAAGACGCAACCAAAATAAACTCACGTCTATTCCAAGTATGTGGAGAGGCGCGTTCCATAACCAAAGAATTAAGTAATAAAGAATCGGATGCACATCAGCGGCGGCGCGCTGTAAAAATTCCAGAAATGGGAATTGGATGAGACGCCACGAAAAGGCTTCGTCAAACCAAAGGGAACGGTCGGTGAGATGGGTAAGGCGGATAAGGAATGCAGACAGAAGAATGATGAACAGCGTGAAAGTAGTTATCAAGTTGTGCGCGTCGCGTTTCCCTCCCTTATTCAAGGGAGGGAGAGGGTGGGTTAGGAATGGGATCGCGCAAAACTTTCTTAATCCCTCCCAACCTCCCTTTGGTAAAGGGAGGAGACGACGCGACACCATTTTCACGGCTTTAATCCAAAAACAATCATTGTCGTTTCTTCGAACTGGTTTTTAGTACGCATTAATTCTTTTATTTCCGGATGTTTGTTTATGTATCGCTCAGCGTCGGGCAGAGTGGATTGATTGAAGATTATTACATCACCTTGTTGAATGGTGGTTGTTTCACACTTTTCCGGTTTTAACAAAATATATGGGTAATTATATTTTGTCGTAAGAAAGTGAACGGTTTGTACAGAAAACTCGTCTAAAACCAGATATGATCTTCCGGAATTGAGTTTCGCGCGTTGGTTAAGATAATTACTCACTGTTGTTAAATCACTGCGGTATTCGTACCAGTATTTTGGCAGGGAAGCAGAGACGCCAAAATAGAGAAATAAATCATAAACACATGTTAGTGCCAAGAGAATCAATAATGCACCCATGGCAATTCTGCGAGCGTTGAGTGATGGTAATCTTTTTAGTCGATGAATAAACCATGCTCCACCGATTCCCGCGAGCCAAAAAACGACGGGGATTTCGCCAATTGAACGAAGACCATGGGGAATTCCTTCTGCTGTCGCGACGGCCGGTACCAGCATTATTGCTAACAACAAAAGCATAATAAAAAAGGCGAGAGTTTGTCCTGTGTGTCTTCCGCGAAGTAGGCGATGAAGGTATTGAATAGAACGAATTAGTGCGATTATTATGCCGATTAAGCCAAAGACAGCGGGAATTGGTGACAGAAATGGATAACCGGGCACATTGTGACGAGGATTAACATCACCGGCGGTGAAAAAAGCCAATATGCTTTTTTCCAGTACATCAGTTGCCGTACCGAGTAAGTTTCCTTTATTGATATCCGGATTAAGGATTGAAACTTGCCCCGATCGACCGGCAAAAGACCCAGGGTGATTGTTGAAATATGCAAAAAGCGGGGTCATAGTAACGACCGCTGATAAAAATAGCGCAACTATTGCTCCGCGATACATTTTAAAGCCGAAAAGACGAGGTTTCCTAAGTAAACTTTGCAGTAGTAAGACAACGGCAACAATCACGATAACGCCCACGAATGCGCGAAAAGCGATATATGTGTACCAACCTAATCCAAAGGACACACCACAACCGATGGCTTGCCAAATTCGCGTCTTTGGATTTTTAGTTTGAAAAAGTCCCATAAAAAAATAAACCGTAAGGGCCATAAATAAAGGAATAGTGATCGCGCGAAAACCTGTTCTTGATAATGAAACATGCCACTGATTCGTGGCGATAAATAACCCGGCTAAAATTCCTACCAGATCGCCAAACATTCGCCGGCCCGCGGCATAGGTGAAATACACCGTCGCCGTTCCAACCAACGCCGAGGCAAAAAACATTGGCCAGACGCCGATGCCGAAAATGGCGATTAAGACAGCTTGCAGGTAGAAAAATAGCGCCTCGCGCCCGTTGCCACGTTCATAAAATGGCTGCAAGTGTCCATGGAGAATTGAAATCGCGTCCTCACCATTGGCAGCTTGATCGGGGAAAAGACCGCCCGGCATGGTGGTGATGTGCCAGAATCTGCCAAAAATCGCGAGCAACAAAATTATTCCCACTAATATTTTTCTGTTTGCTGGTGTCATGTGTATATTATAGGACTTTCGCTAATGGTTGACAAAAATGGTAAAAAGGAATATAATTGTGTGTTCTTTCCCAACCCCAGGAGTCTTTTTAAAGGAGTGAAGGAATGGTTGCAAATACAACCAAAAGAAAGACGACGGCTTCGAAAATTAGTGCGATTAAGGTTCGCGCCAACGATTTGTTCAATGCGATGGAACGCATTGCCAACAAGTTGTTCGACGACGACGAGCTGGAGGATACCTGCCGTCGCGTCGACATCGGCGACACGCAACTGTGGCTGAAACCGCCACCGATGCCCAACACGACGAATTTTTCGGTTCTTGTTACAACCGCAAAAATCGCAGGGTGGCGAATTACTAAGGAGTTGAAGGAGCGGATCAACTCCACATCCCTCGATTCTTCCTGGATTGCGTGGATTCTCGACGGTCTCGCGGGGATCGTTCAAGACCTGCAGGACAACAGGGCAACAGGTTTCGCCGCTACGTACAACGTCTGCTTTTATGAGACGGTCGTGGATGGCTACGAAACCGTCCTCGCACCGCTCTTGAAAAAGGCGGAAGAAGCCGGCTTGTAAGTAGTAAGTCGATTCGAGAAGCCGCGAGTCAACCGGAAGCTAAACCTAGCCTCCGGTTTTTTTATTCCTCTAGACAAAAATTTCCCCCTATGCTATTTTCCAAGCAGTTAGTAGGGGGAGGAAATACTAACACAAAGACAATTTAAATAAGACATTTTATATGGCATCATTAGAACCCGAAACAATCGCTCTTTTAAGGCGTCGCTTAGAGGAGGCGGAACGTAATATACAACTTTGTAGGCAATTACTCGGCGGAACCGCCCCAGGGAGCGGGTCGGATGTTTCATTACTCGTTTTTTCGTCATCGGCAAAGATGGACGCGATTGAAGTAGACGAAAATTTTGGAGGAAAAATTATTCACGGTGAGTTTGATGGCGAACACATGAAAGGCGAAGATGGTCAGTTGTATCCGGTTCCGGCCAACTATGCTTCAAAATCAAAATTGGTCGAAGGTGATAAACTTAAATTGGCTATCGAACAGGATGGCGCGTTTGTCTATAAACAGGTAGGACCAACTGATCGCATCCGTGTGCGCGGTGTTTTTGATATCAATGAACAAGGGCAGTATGTTGTAAAATCAGAAGATAAAGAATACCGCCTCCTGTTAGCATCCGTTACTTTTTATCACATTGACCGTGGCGATACCGTTACAATTTTGTTGCCGGCCGAAGGCAAAGCGGTTTGGGGTGCGGTGGAAAATGTTATCAAGGCCGGAAGTAAAAAAAGCGATGAAATAAGTGACGATGACGATGAAAAGGATGAAGAATTAGATGAAATTATCTAACTTACTAAAGATTTTTTTGTCTGGAGAGTTTATTCGGTTCGCCGTTGTCGGAGGAATCGGTTTTTGCGTGGACTTTGGCAGTTATTTGGTGATGACACGCATTCTCGGTTTGCGTTCAGTTTTTTGTTATGGCTTAGGTGAACAGCAATCATATTGGACGGCCCTGACGCAAAACGCCAGCGAAACGTGCAGTGTTTCGCATTTTCCGATCATTTTGGCCACGATGATCAGTGTCTTGTTGGCGATATTATCAAATTTTCTTTTCAATAAGTTTTGGACTTTCCGCAAGACTGCCGGAACGGGCGATGTGGCAAAACAAGGTTTAAGTTATTTTGGGTTAAATTTTGTAACTTATATTATGAATCAACTATTGGTTGGGTTTTTTGTTTCCGATTTTGGTCTGCTACGAGTTTTCCCAAACTACGTCGATGTGTCCGCGAAAGTCCTGGCCGTCGGTATTGTGCTTTTTTTCAATTTTTTCGGCTCAAAGTTTTTGGTGTTTCGGCGGGGGGAATAGATTTTACCTGCCGTAGAGACATTTGTCTGCGATAGAATTATTTTTGATATTCAGAACAATGTATATGGTATTTTGTATATAGTATATGGATTTATTGACCGAAGACATGAAACGAAATATTTTAAAAAAACTTTTATTGGTGCGGAATACTTGACGACAGATTCGCCTTCTAAATCAATATACTACATACCATATACAAAATACTCGCCGGCAGTGTTACACTGGAATTTCAATGGAAAATAACATCTCATCTCTAAACCAAGAGCGTACTCTTTATCGTAAGCATCGACCCCAAGCATTGTCGGATGTCTCCGGTCAGCAACATATTTTGGCGGTTATTAAAAATGCTTTAAGTGGGGGGAAAATTACGCATGCCTATCTGTTTTCCGGCCCTCGTGGAACCGGTAAAACTACTATCGCGCGTATTATAGCGAAGCGACTTAATTGCCAAAACGCGCAAGGTTCGGATCCTTGCGGGCAATGTTCACAATGTATTGCGTTTCAAAATAAAGCCTGCCTTGATCTGATAGAAATTGATGCTGCCAGTAATCGGGGTATCGACGAAATTCGCGCCCTAAAAGATCGGATTAGCTTGGCGCCAACAGCGGGAAAATATAAAGTCTATATTATCGACGAAGTGCATATGCTTACCAAAGAAGCATTTAATGCATTACTTAAAACGCTGGAGGAACCGCCAAGTCACGCTATCTTCATTTTAGCCACGACGGAGTTGCACAAAGTTCCCGAGACAATCAAGTCGCGCTGTCAGACTTTTATTTTTCGCAGGGCTTCGGCAGAACAATTAATTGAACGCTTGAAAAAGATTTCCGGGATTGAAAATGTGGAGATTGAAGACAGTGTGTTGAGTTTAATCGCGAGTCATAGCGAGGGTTGTTTTCGCGACGCCGAAGGTTTGCTCGGACAAGTAATTTCAATGCAGAGCGGTAAAATTTCCATTGGCGATGTGGAAACTATGCTTGGCGTAATTGGTTTTAAGGAAATTCAGAATTTTGTTGATAATATCTTGACCAGAAACGCGCAGGGTTCACTTCAGCAATTATTAAGAGTAATAGAGAGAGGCGCATCATTGAGACGCTTCGCGGATGACATCACGCGTTATTTGCGAGCGGTGGCAACTTTTACCATCGCGCAAACTTCTAACGAGTCTTTTGATCCGGAGGTTATGGAAAAATTGCAAATTCACGCGAAAAGTTACACTTTGGATAGTTTTACAAAATTATTAAGATTATTTTTACGTGCCAAATCGGAAATGCGCGACGTAACATATGAAGAATTGCCATTAGAACTGGTGATTATGGAGTGGTGCGGGGAAGTGCAAAACACAACATCATTGATTACTAAAACACAAAGTGTTGTTTCTCAACAACCAATTCAACAACCTGTCCAACCGTCGGTATTAGGAAAAATGGCTCAACCAATTATGAACGCGCCAATAATTGCTAGGGAATCTCCGGTACCTACAATCAATCGCTCACAGGACAAATTGGCGACAGATCAGCGAAATTCCATGGTGGAAAACCTAGAGTTATTTGAGAAGGTAATGGTGGTTTGGTCGCAATTTTTGGAAAAAACGAGGACATTAAATCCGCTTTTGCTTTCTACACTTGAGGCTTGTAAGCCAAGTATTGTAAGGGGAAATATGTTATATATGATTACCGAATTTAATCTCTACAAGGAACGCGTGACAGATAATCAGGTGCGTGAGTCTCTTGAAGACTTGTTGGCAAGCCTGGTTGGTGAAAAAATTCTGATGCGTGTGGCGCTTAAGAGTGAGGCTGTGGGAATGCGTTTACCTGAACCAAAATCTGGTAGCACAGTAGTAGTTGCCTCCATTGAAAGTCCTATTGCGATAAATACAAACCCAACAGCAGAAGCCCTGGCAGTATTAGGCGGGGAATTGGTGGGTGGGTAAGAACGTTAATTACCGAGAAATTTTTTGGTTGATAATTCCGTCCAGATTGAAATTTGTCGATTGAGCCAGGTACTTTTTTTAACAGTTAGCCGAATCAATCCAATATAGTTTGCGTCTTTATTGTGACGAAATACTGAATTATTGTTCTTAATTACAACTAGTAAATCATTCGGTTGAATCTGTAGTTTTTGTGACCATTGTATTCGTGATAAATTTATATCAGCGGTTTTGTGGATATATAGACTATATATTAATTCGGAGTCCTGTTTATTGGCATAGGTTTTCAACCATTGACGCATAATCATAATCGCCGATGGATCAGAGTTGCTGAATTGAACCCGCGCGGACACGTTCCATGGTTTTTGTTTTGATCCTTCGGCCCAATAAAGTGAAAGTCCGAAATTAAAGAATGGGTCAGAATATAGGTTGCTAAAATTTGCGGTGATTTCGTTTTTTAGTGAATTGGTTTTAGAAATTCTTTGATTTCTTTTTGCGAGTGCCCCCGCATTTTGACCGGCTTTACGTAGTGAATCCAGGCGTTTTTTTAATGGGGGCGCCAACTTGATTTTGCAAAGCCATGTAGAAAGAGTAGACTTTGTTACAGGAATTTGTTGAGCAATTTCACTATAGGAAAAACCTTGAAGTCGTAATTGTTCTGCCTCATGCCTTTCTTTAGTTTTAGATATCATATCAATTGGTGAGTTATTAGATGATATTGATTAGAACCAAGGTTAATAGTACCATAATAATAGATTGATAGTTAGTTAATCCGGGATCGTCTAACGGCAGGACGCCGCTCTTTGGAAGCGATAATCTTGGTTCGATTCCAAGTCCCGGAGCCAAAAAATATGGCCACCTTTAGGTGGCTGTATTTTTTGTGCGTTAGGGAAGCAACCACCTGCGTTGCTTGCTTTATGCGCCCATACCAATATTTTTCTTAATCCTTCCAAACGCGAATATCGCCGGTTTTAAAATTCCGGGAGCAAACTTTTGGTGAAAAACTCCTAAAAAATAAATAATTTTTGAAAATGAAAGATAGGATGGTTCAGCCTCATAACCGTATGCAACTCCATCAATACCGTATTTTTTCATAATCTTTTTTAATTTTCGAATACTATTACATTTGTAAATAGTCGGAAAAACATCTTCCTCGGTTCTACTATTTTGGACAACAGAAGTTATGCGCGAATGGTACTTATTGGGGATTAACCTCGCGATTATTGCGACATAGCTCCATCGATTGGGCGTTCTTACGCACAAATAACCGCCTTTTTTCAACACACGACGCACTTCCGAAAACAGCAAATCTGGATTTGAAATATGCTCCAAAACATTATCGCAGACGATTAGATCAACTGAATTGCTCTCAACCGGCCAGGAGTCACCCTTAATAAGACGGAACTCGTCTATAAACGGATTGTTTTGGGCTCGCTGATCAACATCAATCCCAATAACTCGCGCAACTTTTCCTTTTAGAATTCTAAGATTCCGCCTGAATGGTACGACATCATCATTAAATTCACCTCTTCCGCAACCGACATCAAGAATTACAAAAGACGAATTAATAAGCGAATTGACTCTATTGAAGAAAGCGATTGTTCCATCAACATCCGTAAACCCGCCGAATTTTGATTCAGGATAGAATGTTTCTCTGTTATTCATCTGAGTGTTTCAGTTTTCTAGCTTCCCTGGATTCCGAATTTTCGCCAGATAAAACGGAAGGAATAACCGGCCATAAAAATCAACACCAAAGCAACAATACTAACGTAAAGAATATCAAAAAACGATACTCTTCCGGTACCGAGCCAGGCCGTTCGTGCAAACGAGAGCGCGGTATTGAGCGGATTGTAGCGAATCAACGGATCCAATAGGATATTTAAGGGGTGGGGAAGTTTGTCGATAACTTCAATCGGGTAGAAAAACGGCGTCAGAAAAGTAAACGCCGAAATTATGTATGACAAAAACGGCGTAATGTTTTCCGTAGCCAATGAAGCGCCACCAAAAATTAATCCCACACATAAACCGATTAAAGTTACTAAAATAAACATGAGAAATGCGAGTAAAAAACCGGCAAAAGTGGTAGGGTATATAACCCATAAGGCCAAAAGGAAGGCGAAAAAAGTGGGAGTATTTTTAACAATTTCTGATATTCCAAAACCAACAATAATCGCGGAGGTTTTTACCGGAGTAATAAATAAAAGCTCAACAGTACGCGACCACTTGTCTCTTTGAAATTTATCTTTAAAAACCGAGGTGCTGGCACGCCAAGTAGTGTGAAATATTATTCCTAAAGCCAAAAAAGGAATATATGTTTCCTTCGTTAAGCCGGGGATTGGAGAAATGGCGTTTTGACCCACCGTTGCCACATAAACCGTAAGAATCGGGATAAGTCGGCCAAGCGGTGAGACGATGCTTTGAAAAATATAAGAGATCGCGAATCGTAAATCGATCTGTATTTCTTTGCGGGCGATCGCCAACGTCTCGCGGATAGTGTTATTTTGATAAAACATGTTTTTTGTGAAGGGTTGGACAATAATTTTTATCACCGGATAAGGTTTTTCTTAGCAGTCCCTGTACAAATTCAATAATGGAGAGGGTTTTTTTGCCGACGTGAGTTGGGGCAACCTCGGACAAATCCGTAAAATTAACATCCCTGACAAGCTCGCCTCGATGCAAAAGAATTAATCGCTCTGTCATATTTTCAATATCCTCCAAGTTGTGTGTCGCTAAAATAATCGTTGCTTTGCTCTTCATAATTATTTCTTTTGCTTCTTCCGCGAAATGAAGATCAAACGCGCCAAATGGTTCATCTAAAATTATAAGTGACGGATCGGGTAATAAAACACGCGCAAAATCGAGTCGAGAAACCATTCCCGTGGAATATTGTTCGACATATTTATCAATAACGTCTGATAGCCCGACAATCTCTGCCATTTTTTTTATTCTTTCTTCGCTGTGCTTGATGTGATAAAGATTGGCGATGAATCGTAAATTTTCGTAACCGGTCAGTTGGCGATAAATAAGGGGAAACGCTGCCATATAACCAACAGGTTGTCTGTCGGGACTGGATGCTTCCACACCATCAATAATCATTGTACCGTTTGCCGGATTAAGAGCTCCTGCCATCGTTCGAAACAATGTTGTCTTTCCCGCGCCATTCATTCCTACAACACCGACCCGTTCGCCAGGGGAAATATTTAAAGAAATATTGTGAAGAGCCCGAAAATGGTGGTGCGAATGAGTTTGTCCTGTGCCAAGTAATTGTTTTTTTAGAAACCAATTAAAAGGTAACGGATAATCAACACTAAGATGGTTTATCTCGATAGAACTTCCTTGGATCATTGAGGATATTATAGCGGAAATATAAAGAAAAGTAACTCGAATTGTTGAAAAGAGTGCTTATTGATAAAAATGGGCCTGAATTATGATAATGATCAATGAATGGTGAGTGGACAAAGTGGAAACATATTCATAAATCATTAATCATATATCGTTATTCACAAAATGGATGTATTCCACTATCTTTTGTATATGGATAAACTGGTTCTCGACACAAATGTCTTAATTGATGGTATTAAGGATGAAAATTCCGCCGCCTGGCAGATTATTAATGCCGTGTTTGAGAGAAAGGTTGAACTATATGTTAGCCACCCTGTCGTGAGAGAATATCGACGCATTTTGCAACGGGAAATTTCCGATCCGGCGTATAGTGAACGTGTTTTGGGTTTGCTCGATCTGGCGATCAAAATTGATGTACATAATATTCAGCGCCTGGTTGTGGACGATCCGGAAGATGACAAAGTGATCGCCACGGCACTTACTGCCGGCGCGGACGCGTTGATTTCGGAAGATAAACATCTATTGGATTTAGACAAGCAATACGATTTAAGAATTATGAAACCGAAGGAATATCTTAATCGTAACCAGCAAGATTCTTCATGGAGTGACTTTGCTAAGCTAATCGGGTTAAACTAGAGTAGATGGTTATTGATCGTAGGAAAATATTATTTATCGCGTCCGCGATATTTTTTGTGTTGACTGCGAGTGTTAGTAGAGCGCAAGAGGTAAATAACAATGGTGATGCGGTTATTGATAATTCCGCGGCAATATTGAGTAAAGAAGCGGAATTAAAAGCAGTTCAAGAAAAAATTGATGCCCTGAACACGGCGAAAAAGGTGCATGAACTGGAAAAGAATAATTTAGTACGATCGATCGATATAATAAACGATAACATTCAATCAACGCGTCTGGAGTTAGATAAAACGGCAATTTCAATTGATTTCGCGCGATTGCAAATTAAAGATAATCAACAAGGCATGAAAAATGCGGAAAAACAAGTCAATGGTTTACGAGTGGAGTTGCAAGGTATTTTGCGAGAGATGAGCGCTTTAGACCAGCTTTCCTTGTGGCAATCTCTATTTTCCAAAGGATCATTCACAGACTTTCTACAGGCCAATGGGGCGTTTAGCTCTCTCCAGCGCAAGATGATGAATAATATCGTAGTCGCGCAAGACGCGCGAAAAGTGCTGGGAAAACAAAAAAATGATCTAATCCAGAAGCAAGAAGATCTTTCTCAATTGCAGGGCTTGCAAGAAGCGCAAAAAAACTCTCTTAACGCGGAAGAAGGGAATAAACAAACGGCGCTAACAAAAACTGTTGCCGAACAAAAAAAGGTTTCCGGTCTTATCGCTGAAGCGGAACAAGCCAGAACGGAAATCAATCAAAAATTATTTTCTTTGCGCAGTGCCGGAATTAGTATGTCATTGACGGATGCCTTAAAAATGGCCAAATATGCCGGAAAAGTGACGGGGGTGAGACCGGCACTATTACTTGGTGTTTTAAAAATTGAATCAAATCTTGGCACAAATGTCGGTTCCGGTCGCTATCCCGACGATATTCACCCATTGCATCGCGAAGCGTTTCTTCGAGTCGTAAAAAAACTTGGCCTAGACTTTGCAACGGCGCCGGTTTCCGCAAAACCGAAATCTTATCCGGGTTGGGGTGGGGCAATAGGGCCGGGACAAATTATGCCGGGAATTTGGGAAAGTATCGAAAATACAGTTGCCGAGCTAACGGGACGCGCCCTTCCATCGCCGTATAATCTGCAAGACGCCTTTGTGGCGACGGCAATTATTTTGCGAAACTCGGGCGCGGTCTCGGGAAGTGAGTTTGAAGCGGTAAATCGCTACTTCGCGGGAGGAAACTGGCAACGATTTACCTGGTATGGGGATAGAGTGTTGGCTGTCGCTAAGGAGTATGAGAGTAACGAAATATAGTGTTTCTATTATTATAGTATCGTTATAAAACTTAAGGAACGACTGTGTAAAATTGCCTCCAAAATTTTCAATTATCAATTTTACAATTTTCAATTAATTTTCAAAATTATAATTATCAAACGATGGCGGTTTTTTGAAAATTTGGTCATTTAGAAATTAATTGAAAATTGGCCATTGATAATTGATAATTAAAGATCTTGAGTTATACTCTTTGAGCAATGTCTGTTAAAAAACAAGGGAAAACAAAAAAGATTAGCATCGATCTCTCTGATCTCAATACCGAGCAACGCGCGGCCGTAACGCACGAAAAGGGGCCGCTTTTGCTGATTGCCGGCGCCGGTACGGGCAAAACAACGGTAATCGCGAATAAAATTTTGTGGTTAATCCAAGAACGGGGCATAAGACCGGATAATATACTCGCCCTTACTTTTACGGAAAAAACCGCGAAGGAAATGGAAGAACGCGTTGATCGTTTACTTCCTATGGGTTTAAGTAGGGTGCGCATCGCCACCTTTCACGGTTTCTGCGAGCGCCTGCTCCGCGACTACGCGATTGAAATCGGACTCGATCCGTCGTTTAAAATCTTAACCGTTCCCGAGCAATGGTTGTTGTTGCGGAGGCATCTTTTTGAATTGCCGTTGAATTATTACCGTCCGCTCGGCAATCCCACCAGCTTTATCAAAGATATTGTCCGCGCCATCGGTGCTTCTAAAGACCAAGATTTGATGCCCGAACGCTATATTTCCTACGCCGGAGTTTTAAGAGAATCCGCGGAGACGGAAAACGACGAAAAAAAGAAAGCGGGTCTGCTCGAATCGGCCGTACGCTGGAACGAATTTGGCGAGGTCTATCGCGCCTACCAGCAAATTGTTTTGCAAGAAGGAGCGATGGATTTCGGCGATATTATTCTTAACGCTGTACGTCTTTTGGAAGAACGCCCCTCGGTGGCGATGCGTCTCCGCGAAACTTTAGAAGAAGTTTTAGTGGACGAATTTCAGGACACCAACGGCGCACAAAATACACTTCTTCGCCTTTTAGTGCCGGACAAAAATGGCCAAATCACTGTGGTGGGTGACGACGATCAATCCATTTATGCTTGGCGTGGTTCCAATATCGCCAACATTCTCACATTTCAAGAATGGTATCCGGGCGCGAAAAAAATTGTCCTAACCAAAAATTATCGTTCCCCCCAAACCTTACTTGATTCGGCGTATAAACTGATTCAGTTTAATAATCCAATGCGGTTGGAAAAAACCGCCAACGTTGATAAGCGCCTGCAAAGCGCCACGGGGGAACAAAACAGTCTTTCCGTTTCGCACCATCATTTTCCAACCATTGAAGATGAGTGCGCGTTTATCGCCGATCAAATTATTTACGGCGTGGAAAAAATGAATCGGTCGTTGAGCGACTTTACAATTCTTTTACGCGCCAACGCGCAATCTGATATTATCGTTCCGGCGCTCATTCAGCGAGACATTCTTTTTCATGTTTCGGACGCGCGCGGATTACTGCTTCGGCCGGAGGTGCGCGACGTGATCGCCTATTTGCGCGTGGTTTTTAATCCGCGCGACAATGTTTCTATTTTTCGGCTAATTTCGCATCCGATTTATAATCTCGCGCCATATGAACGCCAGCGTTTATTTAATGACAGTCGGCAGGAAAATTTTGATTTGACGGAAAAATTACGCACGGCCAGCAAGCAACCGGAATATTCCGAAGAAACTAAAACCGGTTTAAAAAAGTTTATCGATTTGCTCGATCAGCACGTCGCCAGTGCCCCTTCGGCGCAACCGTCGCGAATCGCGCTCGAATATCTCCAAAAAAGCGGATATTTGGAGTGGGCGATTAAAAATAGCGAGCAAACTCCCGAAATTCTGCCGAATATCAGCGAGTTTGTGCAATTTATCAAGGAATACGAACGCTCCGACCAAGAAGCCTCGTTATTAAGCTTTTTGGATTATCTTGAACTGGTTGTTTCCTCCGGCGAAAGCCCCGCGCAAGCTTCATTGAGTGGTGATTTTGAAGCGGTAAAAATTCAAACCGTACACAGCGCGAAAGGCTTGGAATTTCCTGTCGTGTTTATTTTAGGGGCCACGAAAGATAAATATCCGGGAGCAAACAGAAGCAATCCATTGGAAATTCCAAATTATTTTTCCGACAGCCAGGGAATTGACGAACGTGAAGCGCACACAATGGAAGAACGGCGCTTGTTTTACGTGGCGATGACGCGCGCCAAGGAAAGACTTTTTATTACTTCCGCCAGTCAAAGTTTGACCGGCAAATCGATCAAGAAACCATCGTTATTTATTGAAGAAGCGGAAATTGAAACCGTGGCGGGCAAAGGAACAACCATCGCCCAACAATTAAAATTACCGATTAGTTTGGAGAAAAAAGCGACCAAAAATTCGATTTCTTTGACCATTCCTAAAACAACCAGTGTTTCGCAAATTGAAAACTACGAAAAATGCCCATTGCAATATAAATTTCAGTATATCTATCGCATTCCTGTTTTACAGGGCCACGCGATGACATTTGGAAATACAATCCATAAAATATTGAAAGAGGTGGCGCAAAAAGTGACCGCCGGACAAACACTGGAGATTGCCGACGCGCTTTCGTTATATAAAAAACATTGGAACAGTGACGGTTTTGAGGACCGTCAACATGAAGAAGAGCGTAAAGAAAAAGGAAAAATAATTTTAACCGCCTATCTGGAAGCCAATCCGTACTTGTTAAATACCAAACCGCTTTATGCGGAAGAATCTTTTCGCTTGCGGATCGATGATGTAATAGTAAATGGGCGCATCGACCGCGTTGATAAAATTGACGGGCTGATAACGGTTACCGATTTCAAAACAGGAAAAGTAAAAGATCAAAAAGACGCGGATAAAAGTTTACAGCTTTCCGTGTACGCAATCGCGCTCAAAGACGCTTTTGATATCAAGGCGGAGCGTCTGGTTTTATCATATTTGGAAGGGCCAACCGACCGTCGCACGACGCGCACCGACGCGGTTTTGAAAAAAACGCGCAAAAGATTGATGGAAACGGTTAACAAAATAGTCGCGCAAGATTTCACCCCCAAACCGGAAAAAATGACCTGTCACTTCTGCGCCTTCAATAAAATCTGCGACTTCTCGCTGGAGTAAAAAATGGGAACAAAAAGTGGGGAGCCGCCATACCCCTCTTTTTTTAAAGAGGGGCGAGGGGAGATTCCGTCGTCATTCGTAGGGGGTCCGTTCCTGTTACGCAGCGTCGGACACTGATCGACGTAAAAAAACGGAAGGGTGGAATTCAAAATGAGAGAGTCCGGTACTTCTTGCAAACAAAACACGAACGATTTATAATAATGATGTAAAACAATTAATTTAATAAATATGAATATTGAAATAACAACACAAATAGCGTTATTCAGAGGTGAAAAAATTAGAAGGACGCTTCATCAAAACGAATGGTGGTTTTCAGTGGTGGACGCGTGCGGAGTTCTTACAGACAGTAAAGATGCTGGGGCATATTGGCGAAAACTCAAGCAGAGATTAATTGAAGAGGGAAGCGAGGTCGTGACATTTTGTCACGGACTGAAATTGGAAGCCACAGACGGTAAAAAATACGAAACCGATTGTGCTACAACTGAAGGTCTCTTTCGTATCGCGCAGTCCATCCCATTCTCCAAAGCCGAGCCTTTTAAGCGCTGGTTGGCCAAGGTGGGGTATGAACGCGTGCAAGAAATTGAAAATCCCGAACTGGCCACAAAAAGAACACGCGTTCTTTACAAACTCAAAGGATACTCGGATAATTGGATTGAAAAAAGAATGCGTGGTATCGCTATTCGGGAAGAATTGACCGATGAGTGGCTAAAACGGGGAGCACAGGAAGAAAGAGATTATGCAATTCTTACCGCGGAAATATCCAAAGTGGCTTTTGGTGTTACGCCCAACGAATACAAAAAACTTAAAGGTTTGAAACGGGAAAATCTGCGTGATCATATGGATGATTTTGAGCTAATTTTTACAATGCTGGGAGAACGATCTACCACGGAAATCCATCGCACTGAAAATTCGAAAGGTGTTCCAAAACTGCGTAGTGACGCAAAAGCCGGAGGCGAAATTGCCGGTGGCGCAAGAAAAAAACTAGAAGATCGTCTTGGTCGTTCGGTGGTTACGAAAAATAACTTTTTCCAAAAACCGGCGGATAAAATGGACTTGAAAAAATAGGATGAACGAATAATTGTTGTTGTTGCGTAGTAAAAGGGTCCGTCCTTGCCGTACAAGGTCGGACTCTGATTGGCGTGCGTCGCTCACCCTCCCCAAAAAAACGTCCACAACTCGCTCTTGCAAACAATACACGAACGTCATATAATAATTATGAAAGCGAAGGGGGAAAGCAATATATTATTAATTCAATTAGTATATGAAATACAAAAAAATAAAATTGTTCCGAATAACAGTTATACGGAATTTTTGCTTTATACCACTCCGAACGGCAAGGTAAAAGTTGAAATATTTTTACGAAATGAAGATATCTGGCTGACTCAAGCAAAAATCACTGAACTTTTTGGCGTTGAAAGAAGTGTTGTTACAAAGCACCTGCAAAATATTTATTTAGACAAGGAGCTCAAAAAGGAAGCAACAAGTCAATAATTGCACAGGTTAAAATGAGGGAGAAAAATAATAATGAATTTAAAAAATATCGGGTTTGAAATTAAATAAAATATGTATATTTTTTTAGACGAAAGCGGACAGTTCATAAAACACAATGACGATGATTATTTTGTTGTAGCATCTTTTACTGTTGATGATCCGCGGCGAACGCAAAAAAGATTTAAAACCTGGCAGAAAACAAGGTTCCCCAAAAGAATGCGCAATCAGGCGGAAATAAAATATTCTGCGGTAGATATTTCCGAATTACTGCGTTTGAGGACGCTAAAGTTTATTTCTAGACTTGATGTGCGAATAAATTATACATTCCTGAAGAGAAAAAATATTCCTGACAATTTTGTTAAGAAAAACAAAAATAAATTATACATTCCTGAAGAGAAAAAATATTCCTGACAATTTTGTTAAGAAAAACAAAACTCAACTACCCTCGACTAAAGTCGAGGGGTTGAGACGGCTAGAACGCTGAAGCGTTCTTTCGACGCGGACTATCCCATTTCTAATGGACCATGGTGAATAATCTCTCCGTCTTGCTGTTCGATATACGCCTGGATCAT